>CAZTDK010000027.1:0-18574 GCA_964611965.1 uncultured Binatia bacterium (SeqCode)
GCACGACGAACGACGGGGGGAGGGCGACGTTCGCGCTCCCGGCGCCGCTCGCCAACTCACGCAGCGCATTGGCGATGGGGCCTGCCAGGCTTTGCGGATTCGACACCAGCGTGCTCAGGTCGCGCGCGAAGGGTCGCCCGCTGACGAACGCGCCTTCGCCGCGCACGGTGAAGCGATCGAACGCATACGCGAAGTCGCCACCGCCGGCGTCGATGTGACGAAACTCCGGTGACAACGTCGTGACCGCGGACAGATCCTTGATGTGCGCCGGATTGCCGAACGCCGTCGCCGTGAGATCGAAGGCCGGCTGTGGGTCGAAGCCGTGGAAGTAGTAGAGCGCCGCGTCGATGTCGTGCACCAGCGCGCCGTAGCGCAAGGCGATTTCGTTGTTCTCGAACCGCCAGGCCGGTGACGGCGCGTTGTGGACACGAAAGCCGATCGGCACGGTGAACGCGGGCGTTCCCAGGCCACCGATGTTTGCCGGGACGGTGATCGTGCTCGGCGGCACGGCAGCCGGTGGGAACCAGCGTTCGATGTTGCACTCCGTCGCGGTGCCCTGGACGTCGCAGCCGGCGAGCGGAAAGCGGTACGGCACGTATTGCGGAACCCACACGGCGGTGAGCCGGCTTTCCGCCGGCAGCAGCGCCGCCGCCGGTAGATCGTACGACGCTTGCAGCGCGGGCACACCGATCTTGCGTTCCGTTTCATCCACCATGAGCGGGTCGCTGTAGCTCATGGTGTTGATCAAATCGTTGGGCTGGGTGCGATCGAGCTTCCCCCACGCCACCTTTTGTTTGCCGAGACGGAGATCCACGGACGGCAGGTGGATGTCGAAGTACGCTTCCTCGAACTCGGCGCCGGGCGAGATGTCTTGGAACGTGTCGTTGAGATTGTAGATGCCCGAGCGGTTGGCTTTCATCGTCGGGCCGCCATTGAACGCCATGGTCGTCGAATCGAAGCGCAACCAATTCGTCAGCGTTGCCGCCACGCGCAGGCGCAGCAATTCGAGGGTGCGATCATGCGTCGTGGCGTGATTCTCTTCGAACACCTCACGGACGCTCAGGGTGCCGTCGAGATCGACCTGGTGGCCGCCAATAGTCTTCTGGATTGCGGCCGCCGGCGTGGCGGCACACGCCCACGCGGTGATGATCCACAAGCAGCCCAGTCGTCTCATGCCCCGCAGCACTCCTCCTCGGGCGCGTCGGCGACGCTTAACTTGAATTGCCGCCGCGTGCAATCTATGCAGATGGACGGTTTCCCCCAAGACCTGCGGCCGGCGTCTTTTCTATGGACCGCTCCGTTGTTCGCGAGGGGATTCCAAGTCCGACAGGCTGTTAGGAGTGCATATGTCCAATGATTTGCTTTCGAAGGCTCTCGACGGCGACATCGCCATGACCCATGAACGCTTCATTGCCGCCATGGAGGGCCGCCTGCCGGAAATGGAGCTCGAGACCAAGGAGCGCTATTTCGCCGTGCTCAACTCCTTGGTGGGAAAGCTCGAGACGCCGGAGAAGAAGCTGTCGGAGGTCCTCCAGGAGATGATGACCGAGGCGGCGGCGATCATTCTGCAAGAAATGAATCGGGCGAGCTGAGGCGGTCTTACGAAATCCGCCTTCCTCCCACGCCTGGTCAATGGCCCGTTTAGCGATCCGGGGTTGTTCATCGACCTGCGCTGGCAGGGCACGGCCGTGCTGTTCGACCTCGGCCGGCTCGATCGCTTTCCGGCGGCGGAGATCCTCAAGCTCACCCACATTTTCGTTTCGCACACGCACCTCGACCATTTCATCGGCTTCGACCGCGTCGTCCGGCTCTTCCTGAATCGCGACGCGGCGCTGTCGCTCTACGGTCCGCCCGGGTTCATCCGCAACGTGCTCGGCAAGCTCGCCGGCTATACGTGGAACCTCGTCGACGGCTACCCGTTGGTGCTCACGGTGCACGAGGTTCATCCGGATCACATCGACCGCGTGCGCTTGCCGGCGACGACGGCGTTCAGCCCGGAAGACGCCGGCCGCATCCCCTTCACCGGCCTGTTGCACGATGCGCCGGCCTTCAGCGTGCGCACCGCGCATCTCGATCACAAGATTCCCTGTCTTGCTTTTGCGCTCAGCGAGAAAACGCATCTCAACGTGCGCACCGACGAGCTCGAGCGTCTCGGCATCCCGCCCGGGCCGTGGCTCAACCGTGTGAAGGATGCGCTGCGCACCGCGGCGCCGGACGAGACCATCATCCTGGCGAACTGGGATGCGGACGGCGGCCGCTGCCAGCGCCAGCTACGGCTCGGCGATCTGCGCGACCGGCTGGTCGTCGAGCGCCCGGGCCAGAAGCTGGCGTACGTGGTCGACACGCTCTTCAACAAGGCGAACGCCGCCGCCATCGTGGAGCTGGCGCGCGACGCCGATATCTTCTTTTGCGAATCGCTGTTCGTCGACGCGGACCGTGACCAGGGGCTGAAGCGCCATCACCTCACGGCCCGCCAGGCCGGGACGCTGGCGCGCTTGGCGAACGTCAAACGTCTCGAGGTGTTTCATTTCTCGCCACGCTACGACGGCATGCCGGAGCGGCTCTACAACGAGGCCGCCGCCACCTTCAGCGGCGAAATTGCTCCCGACGAGCCGGTGTGAGCAGCGCGTGAATCGTGTTGGTGCTCGTGTTCGTAAAGAATGTGCACGTCCCCCTCTCCCGGACTGGGACGACTCAGTTGCGCAGCCGATGCCTCGATACGGCCCCTGAGACGATGGGAACTCCTCGGGATGAACGGAGAAGAGCCTGTTGAATCGGAAGCCCCACCGTTCGCCCCGAGTAGCCGCCCGTTCCTGGCGGCGTATCGAGGGGCGCTCTTCTCGTCGAGAGCACTAACCAATGCTCTCCGCCGACGAGCGCGCCTTCGCCGAGCGCCATCGCGTCGCGCACCTGGCGACGGCGGATGTCGGCGGGGCGCCGCACGTCATTCCCATCTGCTACGCGCTGGTCGGCGAGCTCTTCTACTTCGTCATCGACGAGAAGCCGAAACGCACGCGCACCGGCTTGAAGCGGCTGCGTAACATCGCCGCGAACCCGCAGGTCGCGCTGGTCATCGACGATTACGACGAGGATTGGACGCGGCTGGCGTATCTACTGGTGCAGGGACGCGCTGCGGTCGTCGATGATCGCGCCGAATACGCCGGCGCACTCGCTACGCTGCGCGACCGCTATGCGCAGTACCGCGTCATGCCGCTGGCGTTTGAGACGCATCCGATGGTGTGCATCACGCCGGCGCGCGGTCACCTGTGGCGGGCATTGTAGTTAGGCGTTCCGCCTCGGTCGTGGACCGGGCATCTTGCGTGCCGGCCGACGCGCCCGACGCACGACCTTGAACTCTCTGATCCTGGCGCCGTTTCAGATCGTCAACAATACGGTCAAGATCGTTGTCAAATTTTGCGGCGTATGCTGCGCGCGCCCTGCGTAGCTCTAGACCACGCGGCAGCCGTTCAATGACCAGAAGCCGAGGTGGTGGACGGTCACTGCGACATTCACCCCAGGCGCGATTGATGTTGCGGACGGCGTTGCATTGATCCAACCCAAGTCGAACATCTTCCAGCTCTGCAGAGCCGCGACCGCGGTGGTGAACGCGGCGTCCCCGCTTCCGAGGCGGACCTCGGCCGTGTCCAGTCGGTAGCCCATGGGTGCTGACGAGCGCGACGCCATGCCGATGTCGTTATACGACAGTGAGTTCGTCGCCGCCGCTGCCAAGAACTCCACGATCTCGCTTTCCCGTGGTTCTTTCAGCCGGAACATCTCAATCCGGATTTCTCGTTGCCATGTTGGCGATCTTGGTTGACCGACGGCAAAACCTCAACCGCCGCCGCGCGGGTTGCCCGCGCCCAACCCTGGCGGCGCGCTGGGCAAACGGGCATGATCGCGCGTCGAGAGACTCCGGATGGTTCAGAAAGCGCTCCCGTGACCACCGCCACATCCGAGAAAGCTGCCGCCAACCTCCCGAGCACAGGCCGGTCGGCCATGCTCGTCGCCGCGGGGATCTTGTTCAGCCGCATTCTCGGTCTGATTCGCTTGCGCGTCTTCTCGTACTACTTCGGGCTACAATCGGAGGCGGCCGACGCGTTCAACGCCGCCTTTCGCATTCCGAACATCCTGCAGAATCTCTTTGGAGAAGGGGTGCTCTCGGCGTCCTTCATTCCGGTATACGCTTCGCTGCTGGCCCGTCATGACGATGCAGAGGCCGACCGCGTCGCCGGCGCCATTGCCGCGTTGCTCTCCCTCACGATGGCCGTGCTGGTGCTGCTCGGCGTCTGGGCGTCGCCGGTGCTCATCGATCTGATTGCGCCCGGCTTCGCCGGGACGCAGCGTGCGTTGACAATCCGACTGGTGCGTATTCTCTTTCCGAGCATCGGGCTGCTCGTGCTTTCGGCCTGGTGCTTGGGGATTCTCAATAGTCATCGAAAGTTCTTTCTCTCCTACGCCGCGCCTGTGGTCTTCAATCTGGCGATGATCGCGACGCTGCTGCTCTACGGAAGCCGGCGCGATCAATATGGGCTTGCGGCCATGCTGGCGTGGGGCGCAGTTGCCGGAAGCGCCTTGCAAGTCGGCGTGCAGGTGCCGGCCGTCATCCGCCTGGCCAAGCATCTCCGCTTTGGCTGGGATACCCGCTCAAGTAACGTGCGAGCCGTGGTGCGTAATTTCTGGCCGGTGTTCATCAGCCGTGGCGTGGTGCAGCTGAGCGCCTACATCGATACCTTGCTTGCCAGCCTGCTGCCGATCGGCGCAGTGACCGGCTTGTTCAATGCCCAGCTGCTGTACACGCTGCCGGTGAGTCTGTTCGGCATGTCGGTATCCGCGGCCGAGCTTCCTGCCATGTCGAGCGCCGTCGGCGAAGCGCATGAAGTCGCCGCGCACTTGCGCCAGCGCCTCAATGCCGGCTTGCGGCAGATTGCCTTCTTCATCGTGCCGTCATCGATGGGATTCCTGGCGTTGGGCGATGTCATTGCCGCGGCGTTGCTACAGACCGGGCGCTTCACGCATCACGACGCGGTCTACGTCTGGGGTATCCTCGCGGGTGCGACCATTGGCTTGCTCGCCTCCACGCTCGGCCGCCTGTACGCCTCGACCTACTATGCGTTGCGAGACACGCGCACGCCGCTGCGCTACTCGATCATCCGCATCCTCTTGACCACGGTGCTGGGCTACCTGTGCGCGATCCAGCTGCCACCGCGGCTGGGCATCGACCCGCACTGGGGCGTGGCGGGCTTGACCTCCTCCGCGGGAGTGGCCGGGTGGATAGAGTTCACGCTGTTACGGCGCACGCTCAATCGGCGCATCGGTGTTACCGGCCTGGCCGCATCATACGTGATCAAGCTGTGGTGCGCCGCCGCGGCAGGTGCAGCCATCGCGTGGGCGATCAAGCTGACCCTGCCCGTGTCGCATCCCGTCATCGCTGCGATCCTGATCCTCGGCCCGTACGGCGCGGTGTATTTTGCACTGACGTACTGCCTCGACGTGCCGGAGGTGCACACCGCGATTGGACGGGTGCGGAGACTGGTGTCGCGGTGATGAGGAGCTCTCGGCGACGAATATTCACGTTCCCATATCAGGACTAGCTCGAGCTGTCCGACTCTTTGGCTTCGCGTTCGTCGATGGCGAGAGGGAAGCCATGGAGGTAAGCAACCCACTCAGCCGGCAAGCGGTGCTGGTGCGCGCCTTCGGTGAGTAAACGCATGTAGCGTGGCGAAGGCTTGCGCCCTTCGACGACCACGGACGATTGATACGCGAACGCGGCGATGCGCTCGCGGCTCGCGGTGATCACGTCGACGGCAACGCGACGGTAGAGCTCGACGTGCACGCCCTCGGTATGGTCGAGGCGCGCGAAGTCGTCCGCGGTCAAGAGGTAGAGCGCGCCGCACGTGCGTTCGCCGAGGGCGGACTCGATGTTGGCCACACCGCGCTCGCCGGGGCCGACGGGGATGCTGAAGCAGAGGCGGTAATCATGGAGCCAACCCCAGCGAACATCGAGCGGTTGCATCTGCCGGCGCTCGATGAATGTCGCGCGTTGCAAATTGCTCCCGTAGGCGAAGTACCACAGTCGTGTGTCGTGCTCGCTGGACATGATGTCCCCGTGCGCGGTCAGGCGCGCAGCACCGCCAAGGATTTCGCGGCGGCGCGTTGGAGGGACGGGTCGGGGCTGGCTGCCGCCTGGCGTAACGCCGCGAGCACGGCCTCCGATGGCTCGCCGAGCGTCCCCAGAGCCACGGCGGCGGCGCGTCGCACGCCCGCATCGGGATCGGCAAGCATGGCTGCTACCTGCTCGGCGAGGGGCGCGCGCTCGGTGCATAAACGCGTCAGACTCGACAGGGCGGCGAGCCGCACGCTCGGCTCGGCATCGTGTAACGCCGCCGTCAATGCCTGCTCGGTGGCCGGTGATCGCGCCGCGAGATCGCGCAAGCAGTACGCCGCCATCTTGCGTTGCGCCGTATTGCCGGTGGCGACCAGCTGCTGCAGGGCCGCGACACGCTCCGGCACCTGCTCCATGTGCACGAGGATGTCCGCTGCCGCCCAGCGCAGGTCACCATCATCCAGTCCGAGGCATTCCAGCAGTACGGGGAGCGCCGCTGCCGGCGCGGTACCGATGCGCGACAAGGCGTACGCCGCACCCCAGCGCTGCTGCTGCGCCGCCGCGTGCAAGCTGGCATGGAGGATCTCCAGCACCGCAATGCCACGCTGGTGCAACGCGGCAAACGCTTCTGCGGCCCGGCGCTGCAGCGCTTTTGGCGCGCCGCCGAGACACGCGGCGAGCGCCTGTAGCTCTGCCGCTCCAGGTTGCGCGCGCGCGGCAATTTCCGCCACCGCGGCGAGTCGCGCGGCGAGCTGTGGGGCGCGCAGTTGCTCGAGTGTGGTCACGACGCCATCGCTTTGGTGATGGTTTCCGCGATGGTGCGCAGCGGCCCGATCCCGAGAATGAAGTTCTCCGGTTGCGCAAAGATCTCGGAGGCCGCCGCGTCGATGGCGCGCCATTCAACGGGACACAGGCGCAGGTCGTGCTCGAGCCGTTCGATCGCCGTTGAATTGGCGATGAAATCGCCGGCCAGGACAATGTCCTTGATGAAGCGGCTCTGCTCCAGGGAGAAATAGGCTTCAAACAGGCCCAGCTGTACGCGGGTGAAGGCGTGGCGGTCGAGATCGGCGCGGACGTGACGCTGCCGCAGCCAGCGGTCGTCGTGGAGCTCGTGCGCGGCGGTGACCTCGATCGCCTGTTGCTCGAGCGTCGTCAGCGTATGCGGCTCGATCGCCAGGTGGAACTGGCTTTCGAACCCCCGGCGCAAGAGCTCTGCAACTTCCTCGGTTGTCAACGACGTGCCGAGTACTTCAGCCAGACAAGTAGTGCTGTCTGGCGTCAACATTTCTGCTTTGATCACACCGCTGCGGTCGACCTGATCGAGCAGCTCCGGCAACACGCTGAAGTCGCGGCGATTGGCGATAATGGCTTCGAACAGCAGCGCGCCATCGCGATCGACCTCGAAGGACACCAGGGCCAGGATGCGCCGATCCACGGTGACGAAGTCACGCCCCGGATAAAACGCGGGAACGTTGGCCAGCTTGCAGGCTTCGAGAATGCCACGGACGTAGCGGTTCATCACCTGGCTCGGCGACAGGGTCATCGGGTTCTCGGAAAACAGGGCGGAACGGTGCGGCAGCACCAGCGTCAGTGCAACGAAGCCGTCGCCGAATGGGATCACGCGTCCGCCGGAGTGCCGGCGGTGCAGGGCGCAACCATCCGCGGCGTCGACGCCGGCGGGGGCGAGGTGATAGCGGCCGAGCGACAACACGTCGCCGACGAAGTCATAGACCCGCAGCACGCCGATACGCGTGCGCGATGGCCGGCCGACAACGTGCAGAAAGTGGTTGTCGACAGCGAGACTCACCTCCGGCGCGATTCGCGGCTGAACGATGAAATCGAGGGCCGGCATGGTTCTTCGTGAATCGTGCTCGAGTTCGTGAGTCGTGCTCGTGAGTCGTGCTCGGGGCACTCACATTCTTTCCCCTCTTTCCCGAACACGAGCACGATTCACGATGCCGGCGCCTCCGGCTGCCAACCCTTCTGCCGGCAGGCATCGCATACCGGTACGCTGGTGCGCCGCTGGTTCAACTCAATCGCCACGCCGTGAATGAGCTCGGCAGAAACCGTCTTGCCGCACGCGCTGCATTGGGCGGTGAGTGTCTTGTTTTCCTTGGCTTTCTCACTGGGCATCGGAGTGTGTCCTCTCTGTTGGGGCTCTACTGAATCTCGACGTCCCGCGCAACGGTGAGGGCGTGTGCTATGTTGCGTCTCATGCCGACACGCCTGGCGCAGATCTATCGCTTCCCGGTCAAGGGGCTGCGCGGCGAGCCGCTCGAGGCTACCGCTTTGGTCGCCGGCCAGGGTCTGCCGTACGACCGCCGGTTTGCCGTGGCGCGCGGTGACACGCAGCTGGATCCCGCGGCGCCGCGCTGGCTGCCGAAGCAGTGGTTCGTCATGCTCATGCGCGATACTGCGCTGGCGCGGCTCACCTGCCGCCTCGACACGACGGCCGGGACGATTGTGCTGCACGCGCCCGGAACGGCGCCGTGTGTCGCTGCCTTCAACACGGCCGCCGGCCGAGCGCAGCTCGAGACCTATCTCAACGACTGCCTCGGCACGCGCCCCGAGGGCCGCGCACATTGGGTGGAGTGCGGAGCGGTGTCGTTCACCGACGTGCCACAGAACTGCCTGTCGCTCGTCAACCTGGCGAGCGTGCGGGTTCTGGAGGGGCACATGGGCACGGGACTCGATCCATTGCGTTTCCGCGCCAACCTCTACCTTGACGGCGTACCCGCGTGGGACGAGTTCAACTGGGTCGGGCGCGACATCCGCATCGGCGAGGTGGCGCTGCGGATTCCGGCGCGCATCCCGCGCTGCGCCGCGACCCATGTCGATCCCGAAACCGGCGAGCGCAGCGTGAACGTGGTCAAGGGACTGCGCGCCGCATACGGCCACTATGACATGGGCGTCTACGCCGAAGTCATCCATGGCGGACGCGTCGCGATCGGTGACGTCGTCAGCCCTCCCGGCAACCCACAGCCCCGCTCAGGCATCGGCCATTGGCTCCGCTTCTTCGCCTTCCTCGCTCGCAGCGCGCCGATCGTCCTACGCCGCCGGTGAACCCGCCGCATTTTTCGCAACGAGGGATTTTCTTGGATGTAGGGGCGATTCGGGAATCGCCCCACCCGGCGCTGCCGATTCCACGCGCCCTTTCGGGCAGTTCCCGAACTGCCCCTACACGCGAGATGTTCGAACCCGAGAAAAGTCGACAGTCCCATACCACGGAGGGGTCAGGGGGAGGGTGGAACGGCCGATACGTTACCGTACCTACGAAGGAGACTCCTTAACGAAGCTCATTGTGGCGGAAGCAGCTGACGAGGTGATCATTGACCATGCCGACGGCTTGCATGAAGGCGTAGCAGATCGTCGGGCCGACGAAGCGGAAACCGCGGCTGCGCAACGCGATGCTCATGGCGTTGGCCTCGGGCGTCTGCGCCGGCACGTCTGCGCTGGCGCGCCTGCGGTTCTGAATGGTGCGGCCGCCGGTGAAGCTCCAGAGAAAATGATCGAAGCTGCCGAGCTCCCGCTGCACGGCGAGAACGGCGGCGGCGTTGTCGATGGCGGCGCTGATCTTCAGACGATTGCGCACGATGCCCGGGTCGGCGAGCAGCCGCGTGACGTCGGCGCTGCCGAAGGCCGCCAGCTTGCGCGCGTCGAAGCGCGCGAACGCGCGGCGGTAGGCCGCGCGTTTCTTCAGAATGGTGATCCAGCTCAATCCCGCCTGTGCGCCTTCGAGGATGAGGAACTCGAACAGCAGGCGCTCGTCGTGCACCGGCACGCCCCACTCTTCGTCATGGTAGGCGACGTAAATCGGGTCGCTCCCAGCCCAGGGGCAGCGCGTCCGTCCTGTGCGTGCAAGTCCTCTTCGCATCGTAGTTTAGCCTGTCGTCGAACTTGGCAGCGCGCGGCGATCCAACGGGGAACGACCATAGAAGAGACGCGGCCCGCAGGGCTTAGGAGTGCGTGAAGATTTCCTCAGGGCTCTTGCCCCCCAGCGTCGTTTGCAGCTGTTCGAGCGCCGTCTCGGGCGTCGCCGCCAACGCCATCAGGCTGTGATCGGCGGGCGTCACCTGCAGCTGTACCGGGACGGCAGTGTAGAAGCCGTTCGGCAAACTGGCGACCATCACGAAGAACGGCTTGCCGTCCGCCGTGCGGAACTGAAACCAATCGACCTTTTGCATCACGTAGGGACTCTCGCTCATCGATCGTATCTCCTTGTGCCGCTCGGCTTCCCAAAACCAAATCCGCGGCAGCGCTCGACAATGAATCACGAAAGCACGAAAGAGGGAAAGCACGAAAGAAGAAAGACTCTCTTCTGTCCCCTTTTGTGCTCTCGATATTTTGTGCTTCCGTGATTCTCTTTTGGTTCCTTCAGAACGGGAATTCGGCGGAGAGCTTCGCCACCCACTCGCGTGGCGGGCCCTTCCAGCGCACACGGCGGAGATCGACCCGGCCGCTGCAGTCGAAAGCGACACCTTCGGCTTCGAGCAGCTCGCGCTGCCGATCCGGGCGGAAGAGATCGCCGCGGTGACTGATCCGGCCAGCGGCGTTGATGACGCGCTGCCACGGTACCGTCCGCTGCAACACCGGCGGCAGCTGCCGCAGCGCCGTGCCAACGGCACGCGCCGCCCGTGGGTGTCCGAGGATGGCAGCGACTTGCCCGTAGGTGACGACCGTGCCGCGCGGCACGCGGCGCACAAGGCGATAGACCAGCCGGTGGAACAGCGGCGTACGGTTCGCCGCTGCAGGTTGTGGCCGCCGACGCGGTGTGGACATCGGCGACAGCTCTATCCGATCGCTCTCCCCACATCAATTTGTGGCCTGCGGCCGGCCCAGTTCTTTTTTCTCGCGGTTTATGACAGCACATGGCCATGAAGAGACTGCTGGTCGCCAACCGCGGGGAAATAGCCGTGCGTGTGATGCACGCGGCGGCGGAGCTCGAGATCCACACCGTCGCCGTGTTCTCCGAAGACGATGCGCGCGCACTGCACGTGTGGCGCGCCGATGAATCCCAGCCGCTGCGCGGCACCGGGGCCGCCGCGTATCTCGACATCGCGCAGATCGTTGCCCTGGCGCAGCAATGCGATTGCGACGCCGTCCACCCGGGATACGGCTTCTTGAGCGAGAATGCCGCGTTCGCGCGACGCTGTGCGGCGGCCGGTCTGGTCTTTGTCGGGCCAGGTACGGAGATCCTCGAGATTCTCGGTGACAAGCCCCGGGCGCGCGCGGTGGCGGAAGGCTGTGGAGTTCCGGTGCTGAAAGGCACTGCCGGTCCGGTCACCGTGGAACAGGCGAAAGAGTTCCTCGCGGCGTTGGGTGGCGGGGCGATGGTGATCAAAGCCGTGGCTGGCGGTGGCGGCCGCGGTATGCGGGTGGTGCGTCGTCTCGAGGAGGTCGCGGAGGCGTATGCGCGCTGCCAATCGGAGGCACTCCAGGCGTTCGGCAGCGGTGAGCTGTACGCCGAGCAGCACATGCCGCGGGCGCGGCACATCGAGGTGCAAATCGTCGCGGACCGCGCCGGGCACGTCAGTCATCTCGGCGAACGCGAATGCAGCATCCAGCGGCGACATCAGAAGCTCGTCGAGCTCGCGCCGTGTCCGAGCCTGTCGCCGGCTCTGCGCGCGCGTCTCGCCGCGGACGCCGTCCGCATGGCCGAGGCCGTGCACCTTGAAAACGCGGGCACCTTTGAATTCCTGGTCGATGCCGAGACCATCGGCAACGACGTGCCCAGCTCGTCCGGGCCAACGGGCGGCTATGCATTCATCGAGGCCAACCCTCGCCTGCAGGTCGAGCACACCGTGACCGAGGCCGTGCTGGGTATCGACCTGGTGCGCATACAGCTGCAGCTCGCCGCCGGCCGCTCGCTGGCGGAGCTCGGCCTCGATCAACCCGATGTTCCGGCGCCGCGCGGGTTCGCGGTGCAGGTCCGCATCAATACCGAAACGACAGGCGCGGACGGCGTGACGCGGCCATCGAGCGGGACCCTCGTCGCGTTCGAGCTGACGTCGGGGCACGGGGTGCGTATCGATACCGCCGGGTACGTAGGCTATCAGACCAATCCCAACTTCGATTCGCTGCTCGCCAAGCTCATCGGCCATTCGACCGCGTCGCGCTTTTGCGATGCGGTGGTGCGCACCGGGCGGGCACTGGGTGAGCTGAAGGTGGAGGGTGTGCGCACCAATATTCCGTTCCTGCAACGGCTGCTGCAGCACCCTGAGTTTATTGCGAATCGCATCGATACGGACTTTGCGGATGCGCACCTCGCGGAGCTGATTGTCCCTGATGATCTCCCCCGCGCCGGATCAACAGCGGGGAAAGCAGGCGTGCTCCCGCCCGCTAATGGCCTCTCGGATCTGGCAGCGTCTAACGACCAATCCTGTCCTGAGGCTCCCCGAAGGGGGGAGCGGGCCGAAGAGACGCTGGGCGCAGGCCGGAACTCGGGCGCCAAGGTCGATCACACCGACCCGCTCGCCGTCCTGCACTACGGGAAGAGCGCCGGCGCCGCACCAATGATGATTGAAAGGCGACAGACGACCGCCGAGAGTCGGCCCGACGATGTCAGTGGGCTCGAGCACTGCGTTGTGCTGCGGGCACCCATGCAGGGCACGATCGTCAGCATCGCGGTTCAGGAAGGCGAGAGCGTGCGTCTCGGCCAGCCGGTGCTGGTCATGAACGCGATGAAGATGGAGCACGTCATCGAGGCGCCGGAGAGTGGCATCGTGCTCCGGCTCGCGGCAATGGAGGGTGAGGCGGTGTCCGAAGGGCATCCACTGCTCTTCATCGAGCCATGCGACGTGGAGGCCACGGCCGCGCAACACGCCGCGCCCGCGGAGGGTGACGACGAGCGCGCTGATGTTGCCGAAGTGCGCCGGCGGCATGTGCAGACGCTGGATGCGGCGCGGCCTGACGCCGTGGCCCGGCGCCGTCAGACCGGCCAGCGCACGGCGCGCGAGAACATTGCCGACCTCTGCGACGCGGAGACGTTTGTGGAGTACGGGGCATTGCAGGTCGCCGCGCAACGGCAGCGCCGCTCACTCGAGGACTTGATCGAGCACACGCCGGCTGACGGACTGATCGCGGGCATCGGACGTGTCAATGGCCACCTGTTCGACGAGGCGCGGGCGCAATGCGCCCTGTTGTCCTACGACTATACCGTGCTCGCCGGCACGCAGGGCTTCCAGAACCACCGCAAGAAGGATCGGATGTTCGAGTTGGCGGCGCGCTTGCGGCTCCCGGTGGTGTTCTTCACCGAGGGTGGTGGCGGACGTCCGGGCGATACCGATGCGCCTGGTGTCGCGGGCCTTGATTGTATGGCTTTCTATCTCTTCGGCACACTCAGCGGGTTGGTGCCGCTGGTCGGCATCAACTCGGGCCGGTGCTTCGCCGGCAACGCGGCGCTGCTCGGTTGCTGCGACGTGGTGATTGCGACGGCGAATTCCAACATCGGCATGGGTGGGCCGGCGATGATCGAGGGCGGCGGACTCGGCGTGTTTCGCCCGGAAGAGGTTGGCCCGCTGGCGGTGCAGGTGACCAGCGGCGTCGTCGACATCGCGGTCGCCGACGAGGCCGAGGCGGTGCGTGTTGCCAAGCAATATCTGTCGTACTTCCAGGGACCGGTTCCGTCGTGGACGTGTGCCGATCAGCGCCTGCTGCGCGGCATCATTCCCGAGAACCGATTGCGTGTGTACGACGTGCGGCGCGTCATAGAGACGTTGGCGGACACGGGCTCGGTGCTCGAGCTGCGCCGCCACTTCGGCCTCGGCATGGTCACCGCGTTCATTCGCGTCGAAGGCCGCCCCCTCGGCGTCATCGCCAACAATCCGACCCACCTTGCCGGCGCCATCGACGCGCCGGCGGCGGACAAGGCCGCGCGCTTCATGCAGCTCTGTGACGCCTTCGACATTCCGCTGCTGTCCCTGTGCGACACCCCGGGGATCATGGTCGGTCCGGAGATCGAGAAGACCGCTCTCGTGCGCCACGCCTGTCGCATGTTCGTGGTTGGTGCGAGCGTCAGCGTACCGTTCTGCACCATCGTCCTGCGCAAGGGCTACGGCCTGGGCGCGCAAGCCATGGCTGGGGGCAGCTTCAAGGCGCCCCTGTTCACCGTGGCATGGCCCACTGCCGAGTTCGGCGGCATGGGTCTCGAAGGCGCGGTGAAGCTCGGCTTTCGAAAAGAGCTGGCGAAGGTCGAAGACCCGGAACAACGCAAGCAGCTGTTCGAGTCGATGGTCGCCAGAGCCTACGAGCACGGCAAGGGGCTGAACATGGCGACGCACTTCGAGATCGACGACGTCATCGACCCGGCGGAGTCACGGCGCTGGGTGCTGAATGCGCTACGATCGGCGCCGCCCGCGGCGCCGCGGACTCACAAGAAGCGGCCTTGTGTGGATACGTGGTGAGGCGTGAGCGCGATGGGGCTTGCCGCAGGCAGGCTTTAGCTGCAGCCTTCCAGCGTGCAGACCTGGCCATTGGCCAAAGTCTCACCAACGATACAGGTCGTTACGGCGGCACCCTGCGCGATTTGCCCTCCACCGTCGCAGGGTGCGTCGATCGCAATAATCTGAATCAGGTTCGGGCAGAGACTGGTCAGCGTTGCCCCGTTCGGGTCATACGAATGGGTTGTCTGCGTGGTGCAATCCCCACCTTCAATCACGACGGCGCCACTGAAGCCGGCGTAGCTCAGGCCCGCGAGCAAGCTGAGCCCTACGACGAGAGCAAACCCGGCCGCCCGACTAGCGCCGTGGGTACGCAGTTGGTGGAAACCGAGGCCAACCAGCGCAATAGCCAGGACCACAAGCATCGGCATCGCGAGGGCTGGCGCGGGCTGGCCAACTGGGGCGGTGGTGACAGAACCCGCAATCTGGGCCCACGCGGCCAGCGGTGACACCAGCGTGGCTGCAGCCACAGCGAATTGAAGCAATCGACGATGCACCATAAAATCGCCTCCGTCTCCACCACACGAAAACAGGTACGGTGTGCCGGATTCTGCCGGCGGAATCAAGCCCAAAGATCAAAAGGTGTGACCTTGGGCAATGCCGGTGAGGTGAGCCCCAACTGCGCTTGGCGAATGAATTCGCGGCTACGAAGTGCGCCACGTCGCCCTACGGCGACTGTTGTCCACTGCACAAGAAACAGCGGGAAAATCGGCCAGTCCGTGCAGGCGGACTTTGTGTGTTTCGTAGGCGCGGGTTCAACCGCTGGCCAGCCGTGCATCTTACCAACCTTAGCTCACTGGCATTGGGCCGTAGCAGGCACGCAGCGCTCCTCGATCAGTGGCGGGATGGAGCACTGTCCGCATGTTCGCCCCCCAGGCTCTGCACGACGTCTTGTGGTACCTTCGCGGCCGGAAGGGAGGCAACATATGCCGTACGAGACGATCCTCTACGACCGCGACGGCGCGGTAGCGACCATCACATTGAACCGACCGGAGCGCTTGAACACCATCGTCCCGCCCATGCCCGACGAGCTCGAGGATGCGGTGATCGTGGCGAACCGCGATCCCGCGGTCCGGGTCATCATCCTGCGTGGCGCGGGGCGCGCCTTTTGCGCGGGGTTCGATTTCTCCGACGACTTCGGTCACTTCAAAGACTTGCTCACCACCGACGGGCGTTGGGATCCCGGAAAGGACTTCATTGCCGCGACCAATCCCTATCTCGGTCCGGTGCCCAAGTTCATGAGCCTGTGGCGCAGCTCCAAACCGGTGATCGCGCAAGTGCACGGCTGGTGCGTCGGTGGCGGCTCCGACATGGCGTTGTGTGCGGACTTGGTCATCGCTGCGGACGACGCGCAGATCGGTACACCGTACTCGCGGGTGTGGGGGTGTTACTTGAGCGGCATGTGGCTCTATCGTCTGGGCCTGGCGCGCGCCAAGTGGCATGCGCTGACGGGCGAGCCGCTGAGTGGTACGGAGGCCGCCGCGGTCGAGTTGATCAACAAGGCGGTGCCCTTCGAGCGGCTCGAAGATGAAGTGCGCAACCTGGCCGGGCGCCTGGCGCAGCTGCCGCCACCGCAACTGGCCGCCATGAAGCTCATCGTCAATCAGGCGTACGAGAACATGGGCTTGCGCAGCACCCAGCTCCTCGGTCCGGTTCTCGATGGCTTCATGCGCAACATCCCTGAGGCGCTCCGCTTCGTCGAGACCGCTGCCACCGCAGGCGTCAACGCGGCCATCACGCAGCGCGATGCCCCGTTTGGCGACTATAGCCAGGCGCCGGCGGCGCGGCAGCCGAGTCGTGAGCACGTGATCGATCCGCGCCGACCAAAGAGATCAAAGAAGTGAGCTCGCGGTTGACGTGAGCTCTATTGTCGGCTCCACGTCGACTCGCTATGCGTTCCAAGTCCGACAGGTTGCGAGTGGCGCAGCGAACCCGCGGCACCATCACCGCCACCGTAGAAAGTGAAGAGAAGAGGATGGCGAACGCTGGCACCCGCATCATCGGCAGCTACCTCTCACCGTACGTGCGCAAAGTCCTGGTGTGCCTGGCGCTCAAGGGCGTGCCCTACGAAATCGATCCGATCGTTCCGTTCATGGGTGACGATCGCTTCTCGCAGCTCAGCCCGATACGCCGCATTCCCGTGTTGCTCGATGAGCGGGTCACACTCTCCGACTCCTCGGTGATCTGCCAATACCTCGAGGAGCGCTATCCTGACCCGGCGCTGTATCCCGACGACATTGCGGACCGGGCGCGCGCCCGCTGGCTCGAAGAGTTCGCCGACTCGCGGATGGGCGAGGTATTCATCTGGCGCTTGTTCAATCAGGTGGCGATCAATCCCTTCGTCTGGGGCGAGCCGACGGACGCGGCGATTCTGGAGAAGACGCTGCAGGAAGACATTCCGCATGTCCTCGAGTATCTCGAGACGCAGGTGCCGGCCGAAGGCTTCATCTTCGGCAGCGTCTCGATCGCTGATATTTCCGTTGCCTCGTTCTTCCGCAACGCAGCCTTCGCACGCTTTCGCGTCGATGCAGGCCGCTGGCCCAGGACGGCCGCGTTCGTCGATCGTGTGCTGGCGCTCGATGGCTTCACGGCGCTCGCGCCTTTGGAAGACCGGCTGATCCGCACGCCGATCCCACAGCATCGCGCCGCCCTGACCGAGTTGGGGGCGCCATTGACCGAGGAGACCTACGGCACCCTGACGCCGCGGCGTGGTATGATGCGCATCTAAGGCCTTATTTGCCGCGGACTCGAGCCGCTGTCTCAAAACCCGCCGGACAACAGACGGACAGACAACAGACCCGAATTCAATGTTGGCAAGCGCTTGCGTCTGTTGTCTGTCGTCTCCCCAGTCTGTCGTCTGCGAGTTTTGAGGCAGGTAGCGGCGCCCGACCCATTCTCAGGATTTGAAATCCATCGCTCGCCGTCCGCATTCTTGCGAAGGCGCGACCCTCGATAGCGTCGAGATTTGAGGCACGACCTGTCACCAGCGTCGGTCGGCAGAGTCCTTGCTGATGCTTCCGCAACATCATGGGGAGAGTCGCCATTCAGCGCGAGCCAACGAACCGTTTGTGCCGATCGGCAGCGGTGAGACGAGGCCTGTGGATCGTCCGCGTCGTGCCGTTCATCATCGTCGCGCTGGCCGCTCTGGCGACCGCGGCGGAACACGACGCGCCACCGAGCCAGCCGCTCGTCGATGGCAAGGGCCTGTTCGCGAGCAAGGGGTGTACGAACTGTCACCGCATTTGGGGTGAGGGCGAGGCCAGCGTCGGCCCGGATCTCGGCCGCAATGCGTCGTGGCACGATGTGATGCAGCTGGCCGGCACGTTCTGGAACCATGCTCCGGAAATGGTCGCGCAGATGCAGGCTCGGCACATTGAACGGCCGGCGTTTACGCCGGCCGAAATGGGGACCTTGTCGGCGTATCTGTTGTACCTGAACTTCATCAACGAACCTGGCGATGCCAATCGCGGACGCGCGTTGTTCGACGAGCATTCCTGCGCCCGCTGCCATCAGTTCGGCGGGCAAGGTGGCACCGCCGGGCCGCGGCTTGACGAGTTGAAGGACGTCGCCTCGTCGCTCTTTCTCGCCCAAGCCCTCTGGAACCACGGTCCGGAAATGGCGGCGAAGATGACCGAGTTGAAGATCGACCGGAGGCGCTTCGACGGTGATGATGTGGCGGACATGGTTGCCTATCTGCGCGGCGACCGGCTCGCCCCGTCGCTGGCGGAAGCCGCTGCGCAAGCGGGGAGTCCGCGCGCCGGTCAAGGGCTCTTCCAGCAGAAAGGGTGTAGCAAATGCCACGCGATCGGCGGAGTCGGCGGCACTGTTGGCCCGGACCTTGCCGCCCGGCCGCCGACGCGACACATGGCCGAAATGGCGGGAGCGTTGTGGAATCACGGTCCGGCGATGTGGGCGAAGATGAAGGAGCAGGGCATTGCGTTTCCACGGCTCAGCGATCGCGAGATGGCCGACCTGCTCGCCTACATCTATTTCGTTCAGTACGTGAACAGTCACGGCGATGCCGCGAAAGGCG
>CAZTDK010000028.1:0-18445 GCA_964611965.1 uncultured Binatia bacterium (SeqCode)
CGTCAAGGTCGTGGTCCTCAAGTACGACGCCGAGCGTGGGCGCGTGTCGCTGGGTATGAAGCAGATCATGCCCGATCCGTGGTCGAGCGTTGGCGAGCGCTTCCCGGTCGGGGCGCGGCTGCACGGCAAGATCGTCAGCCTGGCGGACTACGGCGCCTTCGTCGAGCTCGAGCCGGGCATCGAAGGACTGGTCCACGTCTCCGAGATGTCGTGGACGAAGCGCGTGACGCATCCGTCGAAGGTCGTCGAACCGGGACAGGAGGTCGACGTGATCGTGCTGGACGTCGATCCGGCCAACCGGCGCATCTCGCTCGGCTTGAAACAGGCGGCGCCGAATCCGTGGGAAATGTTGCGCATCAACCATCCAGTGGGCAGCCGGGTGAACGGCGCGGTAAAGCACATTACCGACTTCGGCGTGTTCGTCGGCATCGAGGAAGGCATCGATGGCTTGGTGCACATCTCCGATCTGCACTGGACGAAGAAGATCAAGCACCCCTCCGATCTCTACAAGAAGGGCGACGTGGTCGACGCAGTGGTCCTGGCCATCGACGTTGAGAACGAGCGCGTCGCCCTCGGGGTGAAGCAGGTGGCCGAGGATCCGTGGTCGTCAATGGCGCAGCGCTACCCGGTCGGTACCCGCGCCAAAGGCAAGGTGTCCACGGTGACCGACTTCGGCGTGTTCGTCGAGCTCGAGGAAGGCGTCGAAGGACTTATCCACGTGTCGCAGCTGAGCAACGAACGGGTCGACAAGCCGCAATCCCTCTTTCAGGTCGGACAGGATGTCGAAGCGCAGGTCCACCACGTCGACAGCAAGGAGCGCAAGATCGGCCTGAGCATCAAGGAGTTGCGCCGCACCGAAGAGCGCGAGGAGATGGAGTCGTACCTGCAACGCGAGCGCGAAGGTGCGCGGTTCTCGTTCGAAGACATCCTCGGTAACGAGCTGAAGAACAAGGGAGAGTAAATCTCCTCATGACCAAGCGCGACCTGATCGAGGAAGTGGTCCGAGCCTTTCCGCGCTACTCGCGTCGTGACGCGGAGGTCATGGTCAACGCTATCTTCAGCAGCATGGTCGACGCCTTGCGGCACAACGATCGCATCGAGATCCGCGGCTTTGGCAGCTTCGTCGTCAAGCAGCGGCGCGCCCGCGAGGGGCGCAATCCGAAGACCGGCCGAACCGTCTCGGTGGCCGCCAAACGCGTGCCGTTCTTCAAGGTCGGCAAGGAGCTCAAGCTGCGCGTCGACGGCAGGCAGCCCGATCTGACCCCATCCGTCGCGCTGCCAGGCAGCGACTGAGCGACGCACGGCCGCGCCCATGCAGGTGCTCTGGGCCCCCTGGCGCATGACGTATGTGGCTGGGCAGAAGGAACCCGGCTGCATCTTCTGCCTCGCCGCTACGACCACCGCGTTGCGGCAACACCTGGTGCTGGCGCAACAACCGGCCGTGGTCATGCTCAACAAGTTCCCCTATGCCAGCGCCCATCTCCTGGTGGCGCCGCGCTCGCACGTCGCCGATCTCGGCGCACTGTCGTCGGAGGAGTTCCATGCGGTCATGGATACGCTGCGGGGCGCCGCCGCGCGGCTGACCGAAGTCTTCCGTCCCGAGGGCATGAACATCGGCATGAACCTGGGCACCGCCGCTGGTGCCGGGGTCGCCGACCACCTGCACTGGCACATCGTGCCGCGCTGGAGCGGCGATACCAACTTCATGCCGATGCTTGCCGACGTGCGGGTCATGCCCGAGCACCTCGACGCCACGTACGAGCGCCTGCGGCCGAGCTTCGAAAGATCGTGAATCGTGCTCGTGTTCGTGCTCGTGCTCGTGCTCGTGCTCGTAAGGAAGAGAGGGCTGCTAGGAGCCTGTCGGACTTGGAAGATTGCAGCGACCAACGAGCGGCCGATAGAAAAGACGCCGGCCGCAGGTTCTAGCCTTCTTTACGAACACGAGCACGAGCACGAACACACTGAATTCGGTTGCTCCGCCTGGGGTGATGCCCATATAATCCCGGTTCGACTTCCGGTGCGGAAAGGCAGACACGTATGCAGCGACCAGCGACCCTCGGAGAGCTCCGGCGCAGCGGATTCCAGGTGCTCACCGTGCGCGAGGAGATGCGACGCAACCTGCTGGCGCAGTTGGCGCGCGGCGAGCGCATCCTGCCGGGCATCATCGGCTTCGACGATACCGTCATCCCGGAGATTGAAAACGCCATCCTCGCCGGCCACCACATGGTGTTCCTCGGCGAGCGCGGCCAGGCGAAGTCGCGCATCATCCGCGGCCTGACGACGTTGCTCGATCCGCTGACCCCCGTGGTGCACGGGTGCGCGATCAACGACAACCCGTTGGCGCCGATCTGCAAGGAGTGCCGCCGCCGGGCGGTCGACATGGGCGACGAGCTGCCGGTGAGCTGGATCGCGCCCGAGGTGCGCTACGGCGAGAAGCTGGCGACGCCGGATGTTTCGATCGCCGATCTCATCGGCGAAATCGATCCGATCAAGGTGGCCGAGGGCCGCTATCTCGCCGACGAGGAGACCATTCACTATGGGATCGTGCCGCGCACCAACCGCGGCATCTTTGCCATCAACGAGTTGCCCGATCTCACGGAGAAGGTGCAGGTCGGCCTGTTCAACCTGATGGAAGAAAAGGACGTCCAGATCAAAGGCTACAAAATTCGCCTGCCGCTCGACGTGGTCATCGTGGCCAGCGCCAACCCCGAGGACTACACGAGCCGCGGGCGGATCATCACGCCGCTCAAAGACCGCTTCGACGTACAGATCCGTACCCACTATCCGCATTGCATCGATGACGAGATCGTCATCATGGAGCAGGAGCTGTTGTCGATGGACCGCTGCGACCGTGTCCTCGGCATCCCCCAATTCATGAAAGAAGTGGTGGCCCATCTCACCTTCGAGGCGCGCGCCTGCAACGAGATCAATCAGGCCTCCGGCGTCAGCGTGCGCGTCACCATCAACAACTACGAGAGCCTCATCAGCAACGCTGAAAAGCGCGCGGTGCGGTTGGGCGAACGCGAGATCGTGCCGCGCCTCAGCGACTTGCACGCCGTGGTGGCGTCCACCGCCGGCAAGATCGAGCTCGAGTACGCCGGCGAAGAAAAGAAGGGCGATGAGCTCATCGACCGCTTGCTCAACCGCGCCGTGCTCAAAGTGTTCGACAAGTGGCTCAAGGTCGACGACCTCAAGGGTGTCACCGAGTACTTCGAAGGCGGCGGCGGCGTCGAAGTGTCCGACATGACGCCGACCAGCGAGTATCTCGACGGCCTGCCGGCGATCCCGGGCCTGCGCGAAGGCATCCGGCGCCTCGGCGGCGTCGAGAGCCCCGGCTTCATCGCCGCAGCCACCGAGCTCATCCTCGAAGGCCTGCATTTGCACCAGAAGCTGAACAAGGACCGCAACGGCGGCCGATACACCTATAGGAGCTGAGGCGGTTGGCGGTTAGCGGTTCGAACCCCTTAACCGCGTAACCGCTAACCGCCTTCCCCATGATCACCCTGCGCTACACCCAGTGGGACGGCACGCAGCGCGTGCGCATCGACGCCGACCAGGTGTTCGCAAAGCTGTCGGAGTACCTGTCCTACACCGACGACGTGCAGCAGGCGCTCGAATGGCTCATGCGCCAAGGCGCCGAGTGGGAAGGCATGCGGGTTTTGGGGCTCGATGAATTCCTGGAGTCGTTGCGTGAGACGCTGCGCCAGCGCTATCGCGACTTCAACCTCGACCACGCGCTCGATGACGTGCGCCGCCGGCTCGAGGAGCTGCTCGACGTCGAACGCGAGGCGCTCGAGCAACAGCCGAACGCGGATGCGCAGGCGAAACGCGATTTCCTCGAGCGCCTGCCGCACCGACTCGCGGAGGCGCTGGAGCGCCTGCGCGACTACCAGTTCGAGGACGACGACGCGCGCCGCGACTTCGAGAACCTGCTCGAGGAATTGCAGAACCTGCGCGACCTGGAGGATTTCCAGCGCCGCTACGGCGACCTGTTCCACGGTCCCACGTCGCTGAGCTATGACGACGCACTCAATCTGATGCGCGAGGTCGCGCGCCTCAAGCAGCTCGAGGAGCAGCTGCTGAGCAACGACCTGCAGCGCATCGACGTCGACGAGCTGCGCGAGCTGCTCGGCCAGCAGGCGCTGCAAGACTTCCAGAACCTGCAGCAAATGATGCTGGTCTTGCAGCAGGCCGGGTACCTGACCACCAGGGGTGGCCGCACGCAGCTATCACCGAAGGGCGTGCGCAAGATCGGCCAACTGGCGTTGCGCGAGATCTATCAAGGGTTGTTGCGCGATCGTCCGGGCGGACACCAGGCGGATCACCGCGGCATCCACGACGTCCGCCCCGACGCAACCAAGCGCTACACCTACGGCGATCCGTTGAATCTCGACCTTGTCGGGACCTTGAAGAAGACGCTGGGCCGCACTCGCGGCGCGCCGCTCGAGCTCCGTCCCGACGACTTCGAGATCTTCGACACCAACTTCTCGACCACGACGTCGACCGTGCTGTTGCTCGACATGAGCTGGTCGATGAGTTGGGAAGGCCGCTTCGCCGCGGCCAAGAAGGTGGCGCTGGCGATGGAAAGCTTGATCCGTTCGCGCTACCCGCGCGACTACTTTTCCATCGTCGGCTTCTACACCCGTGCCGTGGAGTTGAAGCTGAAGGATCTGCCGGAGGCCAGTTGGAACATGGGCGATCCCTTCACCAACTTGCAGGACGGCTTGCGCCTCGCCAGTGAGCTGCTCGGGCGCCACCCGAGCAACAACCAGCACATCATCGTCATCACCGACGGCCAGCCGACGGCGTACTTCTCGCGCGGCCGTCTGTACTGCGAGTGGCCACTGTCCTTCGGCGGCATCAGCATGCGCGCCGCCCAGGAGACGTTGAAGGAAGTGGAACGGGTCACGCGCAAGGGCATCACCATCAACACCTTCATGCTCGACGACAGCCCCAGCCTCCGCGCCTTCGTCGAGCGCATGACCCGCATCAACAAAGGCCGCGCCCTCTATACCCGCCCGGATCATCTCGGCGAGTACCTGCTGGTCGATTACATCGGCAAGAAGCGCAAGAAAGTGTGAGGGCCGTTGGCTAGCTCGAAGGCGTTCTTCGCCTGGCGATAGCCAGCACGACATTCGTCGCTGTCGGCCTTTCGCGAATCATCGGTGTGGATGACCGACTCAGCTCCGACCCTCGACCCAGACTGGGTCGAACTGGCGACGCTACCCCGCAGCCGGAGGCTGTCGGCGGCTCATTCGCCTCCACATCTCCACGATCACACCTATAGGGGCAGAGAAATCTTGTAGCTGCTTCTCGTCCCCAGGCGCGAACGGCCCGCCACCGCGCCGGTTGAGCAGTTGCGCAACGGCGAAGGTCTGGCCGCGGTTATCGGTAATGGGAACGCAGAGAATGCTGCGCGTGCGATAGCCCGTCCGCTCATCAACTTGCCGGTTGAAGAGCGGTTCAGCGTAGGCGTCTGCAATGTTCAGCGCCTGACCGCTGCTGGCGACCCGTCCGGCAATGCCTGCGTCGAGAGGCACGCGGATGTCGAGCGGCCTTTCACCGTCACCTTGCGCGACCTTGGACCACAACTCACGTCGCTCCGTGTCCACCAAGAACAGAGAGGCCCGGTCAGCTTCCAGGATCTGGCCGATCTTGAACGTGAATGCCTCGAGCACCTGCTCGAGCATCTGCTCGAAGGCGTCGTGATTGGCGAGATCGGCAAGGTGAAGGAACTGCTGGAACTCCGCTGTCACGTGTTCAAGCAACGTGGCAAACTGGTCCGCCGGCAGGCCGGCGACCCGCTCCATCAGCTCGCCGTGGCGGTTCGACTGCTCCAACATGCTGAACATCTGTCGCGTATTGGAGAGCACGGCGTCGGTGAAAGACGAGATCCGGCCATCCTCGAGGTGGATGATCCGGTCGGCAATGTCGAGAATCCGGTTGTCGTGGGTCACCAGCAACACCGCACACCCCTGCTGCTTGGCGAGATCGTGCATGATCTCGACGACCTCACGGCCGGACTGCTTGTCGAGCGAGGCGGTCGGCTCATCAGCCAGAATGATTTTCGGCCGGCTCACCAGCGCGCGCGCGATGGCGACCCGTTGTTTCTGCCCGCCCGACAGTTGGCGGGGATAGTACTCGATGCGTTCCCCCAGGCCGACGGCCTCCAGCATTGCGGTGGACCGTGTGTACCGCTCTGAGCGTGGGACCTCCGGGTGCAGCGCCAAAGCGCGCGCGACGTTCTCGCGCGCGGTCAAGGCTTCAAGTAGATTGTGCGCCTGGAAGATGTAGCCGATCTGGCGACGCACCGCGGTGAGCGCCCGCTCCGAGGCCCCCTTCAGCTCTTGATCGAGAATTCTCAAACTGCCTTCCTGCGTCGAGCGCAGCCCGCCCATCAGAGTCAGCAGCGTGGTCTTGCCCGACCCCGAGGGGCCAGTGAGGATGACAATCTCGCCGGGATGCACGGACGCCGACACGGCAAAAAGGATCTGCCGGCGCAGCGCACCCTCGCCGTAGTAGTGACTGACGCGGTCGACGTGGATCAACGGCTCGGCAGACATCGGAGGGCACGCTCAGAAGATCTCGGCGGGATCGGCGGAGCGCACTTTGCGCACCGCAATCAATCCGGCCACGCTGCACATCGCCACCGTCAGCACCAGCACCTTGCCGCCCAGCGGCCACGTCATATGCAGCGGCAGGCGCGTCGCTTGCTCGGTAAACCGGTACAAGGCCACCGCGGCGGCGAGCCCCGGCAGATACCCCAGGAATGCCAGGATACATGCCTCCTGCAGCACGACGGAGAAGAGAAAGGAGTTTCTATACCCCATCGCTTTGAGCGTGGCATACTCGGCCATATGCGCGGAAATATCGGCGAAGAGAATCTGGTAGACGATGACGCCACCGACGACCAATCCCATGATCGATCCAAAGGCGAACACAAAACCAATCGGGGTGGAGTCGCGCCAGTAGGCTTTCTCCCGCTCCATGAATCCTTGCTTGGTCAATACCTCGACGTCTTTCGGGAGAAACGCGGCCAGCGCGTCCCGAGTGATCTGCGGATCGACACCGGGCTGCAGCCGAATCAGCCCGATATCGATCAGCCCTTTCGGCCGCGCGCCGAAGACACGCAGGAAGTTGAGGTCGCTCGTCATCAGTGTTGCATCAACACCGAACGAGGTCCCCATCTCGAACAGCCCGGCGACGGTGATCTTCCAATGGGTCACCTCGGTGGTGACGAGCTTCCCGGCGCGGAGATCCTCCGCCACCGGCCCGAACTCGGGGCGCCCCAGCGCGTCGAAAAGCACCTGGTTGGGGGCGCGGATCTTGTCGACTTGCTCATTGACCGCCGGGATGTCGAACGCCCGGCGCGACGGGTCGAAGCCGGCGACGAAGATCAAACGAGGCCTGCCGGTATAGGGATTGATCCATGGCGCTATACCGGTGTAGACGGGCACCACCTCCGAGACGCCGGCAAACCCGGCTGCCTGGTACAGCCGCCGCCGCGAGAAACTCGACATCGCCGCGAGATAGAACGAGCGGGGGCTGATGAGGACCAGATCAGCGACCAAGCGTTCGTGGACGCGGACGGCGCTGTCGAACAATGCGTCATTGAAGCCGAGTTGCATGAATACCAGAATGACCGCGAAGGCGACGCCGGCCGACGCGACCAGAAGACGGACGGGCTCTTTCTTGAGCTGGGACCACGCCAGCGGCGCCATTCTGCACTTCCTTCAGTCGGCTGACACGGTCAGCAGCGGCGCGCTCCGCGCCTACTCCAACCTGATCATCACCTCGACCTGCAGATTGGTCAGTGATGCCACGGCGGCACTGTCGTCCAGCCGGATCTCGACGGCGACCACGCGCGCGTCCGTTTTAGCGATCGGGTCGGCATCGACGGTGTCCAGCTTGCCGATCTTCATCCCGATGCGTTCCACGGTTCCTTGGATGGGCGCGCGGAGTGCCGGGCTGCTGACCGTCGCGCGCTGGCCCACGTGCACATGACCGATCTCGGTCTCGTACACCTCCGCGATGGCATACATCTGATCGGTTTTGGCGATCTCGACGATGCCGTCCGCGCCGATGCGCTCACCGGGGCGGGCGTGCACCTCCAGAACTTGACCACTGATTGGTGCCCGCACGATGGAGTGATCGATCTCAATCTTGCCCCTGCTGAGGTCAGCTTTCACTCCATCGAGCTTCTCCCGCCACTCGTCACGTTCCGACACCGACACCAACTTGTCACGAAAGAGCTTCTCGCGGCGTTCAAACTCACTCGTGACGTGCTCGAGGTCGACCAGCAAACGCTCGTTCGCCGCCACCAGCAACGCATAGCTGTCGAGCACGGCGATCGTTTGACCGGCCTCTACATGATCACCGGTGTCAACGCGGAGCTCGGCGACCACCGGCGACGTCTGCGACGGTCCGGCCACGCGGATAACACCGTCTTTGGGTTGCAGCCGTCCCAATGCGACCACCTGCGTCAGCGTCGGGGTCGGCACTGCCGCCGCGGCGCTCGTCACTCCAATCGAGGGCGGCGTCTCCGCTTCAAAGGATCGCCGCGCCAACCAACCTGCGAGCACTGCGGCACCGATCAAGACGATCTGCAGGCTGCGACGAAGGCTCGAACGCATCGCGGCGCGACTCATTCGACCTGCCTGGACCACAGGAGCATCACGGTGCTTCGATGGCTCACACGGCCGACGCTACAACAGCGGATCTCCATCGTCCAGACGGGAGAGATCGCCGGCGATGCAGGGCCTCGGGCAAGGTTCAGCGCGACCGCTCCGCAGGCTCGCTCTGCTGCTGCTGAAAAACCGCTTGGAGCTCGCCTGCAAACGCGGTGATGTCGATCGGCGGCAACGGTTCGAGGATGTGCAGCGAGGAGTGGACCATCCCCGCGACGTCGTCCCGCTGCTGGTGATAGAACAGCTGCTCCATCGTGGCGCGACGCGACAGGTCATACGCGCCGCACGAGCCGAAGTCGATGAACACGAGCCGGTTGTTGGGACGCACAATGACGTTGGCCGGATGGGAATCGGCATGGAAAAATAGGGCACCGAACATCCCCCACAGGGCCACCCAGTGGAGGCGCTCGGCGATGATTTTCGGATCGATGTTCGGTTATCGGACAGCGGATTGCCATAGCAATTCCGACGTGGCACGTGACAAGATCACGTTGAGGTCTTGGAGGTGCCATGCAGGGGTGTCGTTGCTCTCTTTCGTTGCGCGCCGTCATGACGATCATCGTCGTGTGTCTGTATGCCACTGTTGCCCACGCCTTTGCGACGGGCGTGACAACGCTGTCTTTTGGTTCGACGGGATGCAATCTGTGCCACTTCGGGGGCATGGTGCCGACGGTGCAGCTGGGTGGGCCGGCACAGGTAGACCCCGGCTCGACCAATGAATATACCCTGCAGATCGGTGCCGTTGGTAACCAGAACAAAGGCGGCCTCAATGTATCCGCGCCTGCCGGCGTGCTAACCACCGGCGGCAGCGATGCCGCGGACACCCAGGTTTTGATCGGCGCCGGCAATCTCAACGAGATCACACAGACCTCCGCGAAGGCGGCAGTCGACGGCACCGTCACCTTCACGTTTCTGTGGACGGCGCCGTCGTCCGGCAGTGTGACGCTGACCGCATGGGGGAATGCGGTGAACGGCAACTTCAGGTCGAGCGGTGACCTCTCCGCGAGCTCGGACTTGACCATTTCCGTCGGCAACAGCGCTCCGACCGAAACACCAACGCCCACCGCGTCGCCCACGCCGACAGCAATCCCCTGCGTCGGAGACTGCGACGGCAGCGGCGACGTGACGGTCGACGAGATCATCCTGCTGATCAATATCGACCTCGGCACCGCCGACGCCGCGGTATGTCCGAATGGCATCCCGAGCGGCGACGACGTCGACGTCACACTGATCATTCAGGCCGTCAACAACGACCTGAACGGATGCGGTGGGGGCTGAGCGATGCCCGGTAACGGCGTGGGATGCTTGCCTCTTCGGGAGAGGCTTCGGGTGAGCGCCGGCCACGGATTTTCCAGGTCACTCCAGCTGCAGCGGTTCGTCCACTTCCTCCGCCTCCGTCGTGTCGCGGTGCACCTCGTCGCGGATGATGCGTTCGGTGGCGGCGTTGAGGTACTCGTTGAGCGCCCGGTGCAGCGCTTCGAACTCGGGCCACAGGGTCGAATCAATGAAGGATCGCGGCGCCTTCAGTACCACCGTCGTGCGCCGCTGACGTTTGTAGCGGTACGGATTCAGCTCATAGCGGCGGCACAAGGCGATGAAGAGACGCCGCGCCCAGTGATCCGGAAACGTAAACTTGATCTCGATCGGCTTCTCCGCGCGTTCCGCGTGCCGGAGGCGTTGCAGAATGCGCCCCAAAGCGCTCTCCGCCGCTTGTCGTTCGCCATCGGTCCCCGCCCGGGCAAACAATGCTTCGATCTTGCGCAGTTTGGCGCGTAGTTCCGCCTCGTCATCCATGGCCTGCGGCCGGGGTCCCTTCTATGGCCCGCTCCCCGTTGGGTCGCTGTAGCTTGCCAAGTTCGATAGGTTTCTACTATCCGATCTTTTTCCGGAAGGACACTCCCTTCGCCTCCGGCCCCAAGGCGATGACCAGCGCGTCGATGAGGAGCACGGCCGCGGCCAATAGGCCCATGGCTTGTGCATAGCTGAAGTGCTCGCCGAGGACCGCTTCGATGTAAGTGATACTCGACGCGGCGAGCACACCGAGCTGATACGCGAAGCCCGGGAAGAAGCCGCGCAGGGAGCCCGGCGAGAGCTCGTTGAGATGCGCCGGAATCACCCCCCACGCGCCCTGCACCATGAACTGCATCAGGAAAGCCCCGAGAACGATGAGCGGCGTACTCGGCGCGAACACCCACAACGGGACGACGAGCAGCCCCCCCAACGCCGCGCCCACCATGGCCCGCCGCCGGCCGATGCGGTCTGAGAGCAAACCGAAAGACAAACCGCCGCCGATCGCCCCGAGCATCGCCACGATGGTCACCAACGCCGTCTCCTGCGGTGTAAACTTCCGTTGATGCTGCAGGAACGTCGGGTACATGTCCTGCGTGCCGTGCGAGATCATGTTCATCATCGCCATCAGCGCGACCAGATACACGAAGCGCCGCCAGTGGGCCGCAATGACGCGCGCGTAGCTTCTCCAGTCGGGCATGCGGTGCTCTTGCCAGGCCTCCGATTCCTTCACGCGGGCGCGCACGAAGAGCGACAGCAACGCCGGCAAGCCGCCGATGAAGAACATGGCGCGCCAGCCGAAACGCGGGAAGACGACGAAGTATGCCACCGCGGCGAGCAAGTAGCCGAGCGCATAGCCTTCCTGCAGCAATCCAGAGAGCACGCCGCGCCACTTCGGCGGCACCGACTCCATCGCCAGCGACGCTCCGACTCCCCACTCGCCGCCCATGCCGACACCGAAGAGGAGCCGCAGGACGAAAAACACTTCGTAGCTCGGCGCCAGGCCCGACAGCACCTCGACAATCGAATAGAAGATCAGATCGATCATCAGTGGCAAGCGCCGCCCGTAGCGGTCCGCCATGATGCCGAAGAGCACCGCTCCCACCGGTCGCATCGCCAGGCTGGCCGTCAGGGTCAGCGCAATCTCCGGCCGCGAGCGGCCGAAGTCCTTGGCCACCGCGTCGAGCACCATGACGAGAATGAAGAAATCGAAGGCGTCCAGTGTCCAGCCGAGAAACCCGGCCAGCAACGCGTTGCGCTGGTTGGCGCGCTCCTCCCCCGCTGTCGCCTCCATCGGGGGTCATGTGCGATGTTTAGGCGAAGGTGTCAAACCCGCGCCCGGCGGGACCTGCGGTCGGCGTCTGTTCGATGGACCGCTCCCCTCTTCGGGGAGCCTCAGGACGGGATTGGTCGCTAGGGACTACCCAGTCCGACAGGCGGCGAGTAGCGTGAGGACAACGCCGATCGTCGCAGGCGCCACCGCGCCACGAATGAAGAGCAGGCCGGCGACCAGCACGTGGGCGCTCCGCCCGTTGTGCCGCCGATGACGTTGTTCGGCGCCGATTCGAAGGAGATGTCGATGCCGGAACATTTGTTGATGCGGGGAGGGCTGGGGTAAGGCTTCCGAGATCCACCCAGCTCCCCGTCCTTCCTTTCACCTACCCGCAGTGTCAGAATCCGCGCGATGAAACTGACGCCGATGCTGGAGCAGTACCTGCGGGTGAAAAGCGCGCACCCGGATGCGCTGCTGTTCTTTCGCCTTGGCGATTTCTACGAAATGTTCTTCGAAGACGCTGAGCGCGCCGCGCCGATTCTCGATGTGGCGCTCACCACGCGCAGTAAGAAGGACGACGTCCCGATCCCGATGTGCGGCGTGCCGTACCACTCGGTGCAGCCGTACATTGCCAAGCTCCTCGCCGCCGGTTTGAAAGTCGCCATTTGCGACCAGATGGAAGATCCCGCCACGGCGCGTGGGCTCGTCGACCGCGCCGTCGTGCGTGTGGTCACGCCGGGCACCGTGACTGAAGAGGAATGCCTCGATCCGAAGACACCGAACTATCTAGTCGCGGTGACACGTGAGGCGGACCAGGTGGTCTTGGCCGCGGTCGACCTCTCCACCGGCGAGGTGCGGCTCGTGCCGCTCGCCGACGAGATGGCGCTGGCGGATGAATTGACCCGCCTGCTGCCGCGCGAGGTGCTGGCTCCCGAGGATGATGCACTTGCCAGTTGTATCCGCGGCGCGGTTCCCGAAGTGTTGCTCAATGCACTGCCCGCCGAACGTTTCGACGGCGAGCGCGCGCGCCAATGGCTGCAGGCACATGGGGCAACCACTGTACCGCCGCTCGGCATGAACGCCGTTGGGGCGTTGCTCTGGTATCTCGGCGAGACGCATCGCGCCGGGCTGGAGCATCTGCGGCTGCCCGAAGTGCACGGCAGCGGCGAGCGCATGCACCTCGACCAGGCGACGCGCCGCAATCTCGAGCTGCTGGCGACGATGCGCGGCGAGCGCCGCGGCTCGCTGCTGTGGGTGCTGGATCAGACGCTGACCCCGATGGGCGGACGCCTCTTGCGGCAGTGGCTGCTGGCGCCGCTCACCGACATCGCGGCCATCGGCGAGCGCCTCGACGCCGTCGAGTACCTGCGCGAACGCCACAGCTGGCGCCAGAGCCTGGAAGCCGAGCTGCGTGCCATCGGCGACCTCGAACGCCTCAACGGCCGGCTCGCCGCCGGGCGCGTCACGCCACGCGATCTCACCGGCCTCGCGGTAACACTCGAGCGCATCGGCCGACTGAAAGAGGCGCTCGCCGACGTTTCCGCCATTGCCTTGCGCGCCTGCGGCACCGCACTCGACGCGATGCCCGACGTGGCGGCGCGCATCGCCGCTGCGCTCGCGGATGATCCGCCGCTCAACCCGCACGCCGGCGGTGTCATTCGCGGCGGGTACGATGCCACCGTCGACGAGCTCCGCGGCCTGTCGCAGAGCGGCAAACAGTACATCTCGTTGCTGGAGACCAACGAGCGGCAGCGCACCGGTATCGCCTCGCTCAAGGTGCGCTACAACAACGTCTTCGGCTACTACATCGAGATCACCAAACCCAACCTGCATCTGGTGCCGGCGGACTACCGGCGCAAGCAGACGACGGCGAACGCCGAGCGCTTCATTACGCCGCAGCTCGAGGAGTACGAAGCCAAAGTCGTCGGCGCCGAGGAACGCGTGACGGCGCTCGAGTTCGAGCTGTTCACGACGCTGGTGAGTGAAATCGCCGCGCAACAAGCGCGTCTGAGCCGCACGGCCGCGGCGGTGGCGCGGCTCGATGTCCTGTGCGGGCTGGCGATTGCCGCCGAACGCCATCAATATGCGCGGCCGCAGCTCAGCCGGGCGCGCCGGGTGGTCATCCGCGACGGCCGTCATCCCGTGGTCGAGGTCATGGCGGGACGCAACGGCTTCGTCCCCAACGACTGCACGCTCGATCCTGAGGGCCCACAGATCCTGACGATCACCGGGCCCAACATGGCCGGCAAGTCGACGTATCTGCGGCAGGTCGCGCTCATCGTCCTCATGGCGCAGATGGGCAGCTTCGTCCCGGCCGCGGCGGCGGAGATCGGCATCGCCGACCGGTTGTTTACGCGCGTCGGCGCGTCCGACAATCTCGCCGGCGGCGAGTCGACGTTTATGGTGGAGATGAAGGAGACCGCTGACATCCTGGCGCATCTGACCCCACGCAGTTTGGTCATCCTCGACGAAATCGGCCGCGGCACCAGTACGTTCGACGGCATTTCGATCGCCTGGGCGGTTGCGGAGCATCTGCACGCCGCGGCGGCGCGGCCGTTGGTGCTCTTCGCGACGCATTACCATGAGCTCACGGATTTGGCGCGTACCCACGAGCGCATCGAGAACTGCTCGGTCGCGGTGCGCGAATGGAAGGGCGACGTGGTGTTCCTGCGGCGCATCGTCGCGGGGCCGGCGAGTCAGAGCTACGGCATTCAAGTCGCCCGCCTGGCGGGCGTCCCGCAGGCGGTGATCGAGCGCGCCAAGCAGATTCTGCACAACCTCGAGCAAGGTGAGCTCAACGACGCTGGGCAGCCGCGTCTCGCCCAAGGCAACGGCGCGCCCTCGGGGCAGCTGGCGCTGTTCAGTCAGCGTGAGTTGCTGTTGCGTGAGGAGCTGACGCAGATTGACGTCGACCGGCTCACGCCGCTCGACGCGCTGACGCGCCTGCACGCGCTGGTCGCGCTGGCGCGCAAGGCGGAATCGTGATGCGTGAAGCGTCTTGAGTGGCGCGTCTCCGCCCTGCTTGCTGTGCTGTGCGTTCTCGCGGACCGTGTTGGAGCCCGCGCCTGCGGCCACTGCTGCGAATGGGCAGCAGCTCACGGCATGCGTCCCCCTTGCCGTGTGCTAGGAAGGGGGACGCATGCGGGCCCCTGATCGAATGCTGGCATTTTCCCTCTCCGCCTCGAAGCGGGGTGTAAATGAGCGGATTGCCCCTTCGCGAAACGGGAAGGCGGCCGGCAGATTGGGTTTCGCCGCGCTGCTGGTTGCATGCGCAACGATGTCCGGCCCGGCAGACGCTGACAGCCTTGCCGCGCTGCGCGCCGTGCGACAGATCACCGCACCGGCCACGACCCGGCTGATCGTCGAGCTGTCCGCGCCGGTTCACTATCGGCTCGAGCGTGCTGCGCCCCGCCCAGACCTCGGTATTCCGGCGCGGCTCTACGTCGACTTCGAAGGTGCGCGCGTCGCCGACGCGACGGTCGTACCGGCCGCCTTCGCTGAAGGGCCGTTGCTGCGCCTGCGCGCCAGTCAACGCGACGCGAGGACCGCGCGCTTGATCCTCGACGTGCCCGGGCTCACGGAGTTCGGCGCGTTCCCCATGCCCGATCCGTTCCGTCTGATCATCGACGTGCGCGGCACACGGCGCGCCGCGGCGCACCCGCTGCTGGCAAAACCGGCGGAAACGACGCCGCAGGCGCAAGCGAAGACGGCGGCCCCCGCGCGGCTGCAGGGCACGCCAGCGGACCGTCTCGGAAAAGGTGCCCCGACGCCCGGTACCGCTGTGCCGGGCGCGGCCCACCGCATCAAGATCGTCCTCGATCCCGGCCATGGCGGCAAAGATCCGGGGGCGATCGGCCCCGGCGGCGTCGCCGAGAAGGACGTCGTGCTGGCGATCGCGCTGAAGTTGGAGGAGCAGCTCGCGGCATTGCCGGACACCGATGTGCTGCTCACCCGTGATCGCGACGTCTTCATCGCGCTCGAAGAACGCACCGCATTCGCCAATGCCGCGCATGCCGATCTCTTCGTTTCCATCCACGGCAATGCCAGCACCAACGCCGCGCTTTCCGGGGTCGAGACCTACTACCTGAACAACACTCACGATCGGGCGACGCTGCGACTCGCGGCGATGGAGAACGGCTTGCGCAGCATGACCGGCCACGACAGCCGCGATCACGAAGCGTCGTTGATTCTCAGTGACCTCATCCAGAACTACAAGATCCAGGAATCGGTACAGCTCGCCGAAGCGCTGCAGCGCGGCGTTGTCGGGGCCCTGTCGGCGCACGGGACCCCTTCCACCGATCTGGGGGTGAAACGCGGCCCTTTCTACGTGTTGGTCGGTGCCGGCATGCCCTGCGCGCTCGCCGAGGTGTCCTTCCTGACGCATCCGCGCGAAGGCGATCTGCTCGCACGACCGTCGTATCAGCAGAGTATTGCCGAGGGCCTCTTGCGTGGTATCGAGCGATTTGTTGAGAATAGCCGAGCCGCCGAGAACCTATGAATACGACCGAAGGTACCATCATGCCGGCGACCGTGCCGACGCTGCGTCCGCTGGTTTCCGGCGGCAACTGGGGGCAGTTGGCGCGCGAGTATCTGCAGCAGGCCAAGGCCGAGCTGTTCCAACGTCACCTGCGGGGGGCGTCGGGTCATGCCATCGTGCAAAGCTACACCGCGGTGATGGACCACCTCCTCGGCTCGCTGTTCGAGGCCGCGAGCGCCGCGTACGCGGAGCGCTACTCCCGCCTGAATCAACGCTGCGTGGTGATGGCCCAGGGCGGCTACGGACGGGCCGAGCTCAACCCGTGCTCCGACATCGACCTGCTCTTCTTGTACGAGCACAAGCGCGACCCGTACATCGAGAACGTCGGCGAGCGCATCCTCTATGCGCTGTGGGACACCAAGCTCGACGTCGGACACGCGATGCGCAACGTGCGTGAGTGCGTGCGCATGGCCGCGCAGGACCTCAAGGTGAAGACCTCGCTGCTCGACGCGCGATTCCTGTGCGGCGACGCCACGCTCTACGGCGAGTTTGCCGCCGCCATGGAGCGCGATGTCCTGGCTCGCGGCGCGGAGCGCTTCTTCAAGGAGAAGCTGGCCGAAACCAAGGACCGGCATCAGCGCTACGGCGACTCCGTCTACCTGCTTGAACCGCAGCTCAAGGAAGGCGAGGGCGGCTTGCGCGACCTGCACACCGCCATGTGGATGGCGCGCGTCAAGTTCAAGACCAACAGCATTCCCGAGCTGGTGCGCAAGAGCGTGATCACCGAACGCGAGGAACTCGAATTGGAGGCGGCGCGCGACTTCCTGTGGCGGGTGCGCAACTCGCTGCATTTCCGCTCCGGGCAGCATCAGGATCAGCTGACCTTCGAGTACCAGGAACGCACCGCCACCGACCTGAGCTTCCGCGATTCGGCGACGCTGAAGGGTGTCGAGCAGTTCATGCGCACCTACTACCTGCACGCGGCGACGGTCAATCGCTTCGGCGACGAGATCAGCGAGCGCTGTCTCGAGCGCCCCAAGCCCTACCGCCTGCTCGGCCGCTTCAGCAGCCGTGAGATCCGCCCGGGCGTGACGATTGCCTACGACGTGCTGTCAATTGCCGGGGCGGAGCTGTTACACGAGGATCCAACCAACCTGATCCGCGTCTTCGCCGATGCGCAACGGCACAACGTCGCCATCTCAAACGGGACCAAGCGGCTATTGCGCGCCAACCTGCACCTGATGGATGAGGCACGCCGGCACGACCCGAACATGGTGGCGGTGTTCTTCGAGGTTCTGCGGGGCAAGCATCAGGTGTACGCGACCTTGCTCGACATGCACCGCGTCGGCGTCCTCGGTGCCTTCCTGCCGGAGTTCGGCCATCTCCTCTGCATGGTGCTGCACGACGTGTATCACACCTATACGGTCGACGAGCACTCGCTGATGGGTGTGCGCGAGCTCGAAAAGCTGCGCGCCGGGGAGCATCAGGGGATTGCGCCGTTGCTCACCCAGGTGATGCGCGAGATCGATCGCGTCGAGATCCTGTTCCTGGCAATGATCCTGCACGACATCGGCAAGGGGCACGGCAGCAAGCACTCGGAGCGCGGCGCGCGCATGATCGACGACATCGCGGTACGCCTGCGGCTCAACACCGACGATGCCCAGCAGCTGACCTTCCTCGTCGCGCACCACCTGACCATGTCGCACCTGGCGCAACGCCGCGACATCCACGATCAGCGCCTGCTCATCGACTTCGCCAAGCGCGTCGAGACGCTCGACAACCTGAAGAAGCTGTACCTGCTGACCTTCGCCGATATGCGCGCTGTCGGCCCGAAGATCTGGAACAACTGGCACGACATGCTGCTCAGCGAGCTCTACATCGGGACCCTGGATATCTTCGAGCGCGAAGCCTTCGTCGAGGAGGACTACGTGGCGCGTGTCGATCGGGTGAAGCAGCGCGTCGCCGACGCGGCGCGCGGCCACGTGGATGACGCGACACTCCACACGTTCTTCGCGGCGATGCCGGATCGCTATTTCCTGGGAACGACGGAGGAGACGATTGCGCATCATCTGCAGTTGCTGCGCACTCGGGATGGCGAACCCTTCGTGACCGAGGTGAAACATTTCCCGGAGCGCGCCTTCAGCGAGTTCACGGTCATCACCAACGACCGGCCGGGGTTGTTTTCGATGCTCACCGGGGTGCTGCTGGCGCACGGCATGA
>CAZTDK010000029.1:0-18428 GCA_964611965.1 uncultured Binatia bacterium (SeqCode)
TCGAACGCCTGGCGCTCAGCGAGCAAACCCTGGCCGCGCGCGGCGTGGCGACCAACCGACGCTACCTCGCCTCGATGGGCATCTACGTCTTCCGACCGGAGATCCTCAGTCAGGTGCTCGAAGATCCGACTCCCGTCGATTTCGGCAAGGAAGTGATCCCGCAGGCCATCGCCCATCATCGGGTCCACTCGCATTTCTTCTCCGGGTACTGGGAAGACATCGGCACGATTCGCACGTTCTATGCGGCGAACCTCGACCTCGCTTCGCCGCATCCGCCCATCGACCTGTTCAGTGAGCGCGCCCCGATTTACACCCGCCCGCGCTTTTTGCCGGGCACGCAGATGCAACAGGTGCGGCTCGACGAGAGCATCGTCTGCGAGGGTTGCCGCCTCAAGGATGCGGAGGTTGACCATTCGATCATCGGCATCCGCAGCATCGTGGGACGCGGCGTCCGTCTCTCGCATACGATCATGATGGGCGCCGACTTCTACGAAGGCGAGGAGATCTCGCGCAGCGCCAGCGAGCTGATTCCAGTCGGCATCGGGGCCGGCAGCTCGATCGAGTCCGCCATCATCGACAAGAACGCGCGTATCGGCGAGGGCGTGACCATCCACAACAAGGATGGCATCCAACGCTTCGATGGCGTCGGCTACTACATCCGCGACGGGATTGTCATCGTGCCGAAGAACGGCGTGATTCCGGCGGGTACGGTCATTTGATCCTGACGACACGACACTCTCACGCAAAGCCGCAATGGCGCAAAGCTGAAGAATTTGGAGAAAGGAAGTGGCTTCCATACGATCGTTCCCCAGTGGTTTTTTCTTGAGCAAGGATCGCTTGATTGTCCGCGTCCTTTGCGGCTTTGCGCCTCTGCGTGCACGTTCTTTTCTGTCACGTTAGGGTTGACACGGCACCGTCGGGCGCCATCCGCGGTTGTCCGCCGCGCCATCCCAGGGCTGACCAACTGTGAGTAAGATCCAACCGATCTACAAGGGCCGCATCGTGGATTTCCGTCTCGAGGAGGTCACGCTGCCAAATGGCCTCACCGTGACCCTGGAAATGATCCGGCATCCGGGCGCGGCCGCCATCGTTGCCGTGGACGGTGATGGCTGCGTGGCATTGGTGTATCAGTTCCGCCACGCCGCCGGGGGATTTCTCTGGGAGATTCCGGCGGGCACGCTGGAGCCGGACGAGCCGCCGGCCACCTGCGCGGCGCGTGAGCTGCGCGAGGAAGCGGGGCTGGTAGCCCAGGAGCTGACCCTGTTGGGCAGCATCCTCACCACCCCGGGCTTCTGTGACGAACGCATTCACCTCTTCCTCGCGCGGCAATTGACCGCGGCCGCGCAGCAGCTGGATCACGACGAGGTGCTCACCGTCTCGAAGGTCCCGCTGACCCGCGCCCTGGCGATGATTCGCAGTGGCGAGATTCAGGACGCCAAGACCATCGCTGGACTTCATTATGCGGCGGAATTTCTGCGCAAGGATGGGCGCGCCCCGCGCTAGGGCCTGCGGCCGGCGTCGCTTCTATGGTCCCCTCCCGTTGGTCGCTGCGGGCTTCCAAGTCCGACAGGCTGCTAGGCGAGTGAGCTGCGTCGCCGCGTTTCTTCCGTGGCCCTCATCCCTTTACGTTTCACGTTTCACGTTTTACTCTCCCGCCCCATGCTCGACGATGCATACAACCAGCTGGTCGCCGCGCTGCGCCAGCAAGCTGACTTGGCCGCGGCGCTCCACCTGCTCGAATGGGATCAAGAAACCTTCATGCCGGCGGGAACGGTGGAAGACCGGGCGCGGCAGATCGGCACGCTGGCCGCGGTGCTGCACGAACGCGAGACCGATCCGCGATTTCTCGATCTGGTCGATGAGCTCGGCGCCCACCTTGCGGCGCTGACGCCCGAGCAAGCGGTCGACGTACGCGAAACCAAGTGGCGGCTCGATCGTGAACGGGCGCTCGACGTGGAGCTGGTACGCGAGCGCTCGGCGCTGCACGCGCACGGGCGCGCCGCCTGGATCGCGGCGCGGCGCGATGACGACTTCCCCGCGCTGGCGCCGTTTCTCGAACGAATCGTCGACACCGAGCGGCGCGTCGCCGCCGCCATCGATGCATCGCGACCGGCGTACGATGTGCTGTTGGAGAGCTTCGAGCCCGGCATGACAACGGCGGCACTCGAGGCCACCTTCACGGAGCTCCGTGTCGGTCTGCTGCCGTTGGTGCAGCGCGTGCGGCAGTGGCATGCGGCACACCCGCACCGCGCCGATGCCCTGTGCGGCCACTTTCCGGCCGACGCCCAACGCCGCTTCAGCCAACAAGTGGCGCGGCAGCTCGGCTTCGACTTCGACAAGGGCCGTCTCGACGACGCCGTTCACCCTTCCACCACCAGCATCGGTGCCGACGTGCGGCTGACGACGCGTTACGACGAGGGCGATCTCCGCTACGCCCTGTTCTCCACCATCCACGAAACCGGGCATGGCCTCTACGAGCAGGGATTGGACCCGGCGGCGCACGGAACCCCGCGCGGCCAATCATGCTCGCTCGGCGTGCACGAGTCGCAATCGCGTCTGTGGGAGAACCAGGTCGGCCGCTCCGCCGCCTTCTGGCGGCACCTGCTGCCGCTGGCCGCGGCGCAGTTCCCGTCGTTACGCCAGCAATCCTTGGACGCCGTGCTGCTGGCGGTCAATGAGGCGCGGCCGTCGTTGATTCGCACGGAAGCCGATGAGGTCACCTACAACGTCCACATCCTCCTGCGCTTCGAGCTGGAGCGGGCGCTCATTGATGGCAGTCTGGTGGTTGCCGACCTGCCGGAGGCTTGGCGTGCGAAGATGCGGTTGTCGCTGGGCGTGGAACCGAAGACGGATCGTGACGGAGTGCTGCAGGACGTCCACTGGGCAAGCGGTGCGATTGGCTACTTTCCAACCTACACGCTGGGAAATCTGTACGCGGCGCAGCTGCTGCAAGCGGCCGAGGCTGAGATCGGTGCGCTCGACCCGCAGCTCGCGGCCGGCGATCTCACCGCGCTGCTGCGCTGGCTGCGCACGCACGTCCACCGTGCAGGACAAACCCATCGGGCACCGCAGCTCATCGAAACTGCCACTGGCCGAGCGCCGAGCTCCTCGCCCCTGCTGCAGCATCTCCAGCGCAAGGTTGCGTGGCTGGAGGACACCACCCGCAGTCGGTAGCGCGGCGGGATCCGCACGCCAGGCGGAGCTTTGCACAACAATTCAGTTCAGTGGATGACTCACAGCTGAAAAGCCGTCATACCGGCGAAAGCCGGGATCCAGGCGGAGCGGCGGTGACCTGCGGTCTGGACTCCGGCTTTCGCCGGAGTGACGAAATGGGACGTCCACTGTATTGCCGAACAAAGCCGCCAGGCGTGCGTCCACGGTGAGCCGTTGAGCGCTGCACGGTTGCCAAGCTCGCCTCGTTAGTAGTATCGAAAACAACTGAGGTCGGGGGGGCCCATGTGGTCGCGACTCGCAGAACCTTTCGTCCGGGGGCACATTCAACATCGCCGCATCCACGGCGCCGCCTTGACCGTGCTGCTCGTTCGCCTCGTCGAAGGCGCGGCGTCGTGGAGCATCCTGGCGTGGTTTTTCGGCGCGGTCATCCACCCATTGTGGATGGTGCACGTGACGTTCAGTGCGTATGCCATTGCCAACCTCGGGTTGTATGTCCTGCACCGCCGCCAAGCACTGACGCAAAGCGTGGTGTGGCTCGACATTGCCGTCAACCTGCTGCCCATGGCCCTTGCGCTGCAGTGGTCCGGCGGCTTGTACAGCCCACTGCTGCCGGTGTTTGTGATCAAGATCTGTAGCTACGGTTTGATCTACGGCGCCGACATCGGCTTGCAGAGCCTGGCGGCCAGCGGCCTGATCGCCATCACCCTGGTGGTGATCGAGCAGCTCGGCTGGGCGCCGACCGAGAGCGTCGAACACGTGTCGCAGATCGTTCGACAGCGGCTGACCTTTGCCTTTGCGGGCCTCATCTTTGCGGTCGGTTGCGGCGGCGGCTTGCGGTTCTTTCGCTTGCTCCAAGATCGCGAAGCACGCCTGGCCGAGGCGCTAGCCGAGAAGGATCGGCTTTACCAGGACTCCCTGCAGCACGAGCGCCATCTGCGGCACCTCTCGCGCCGCATGATGGAAGTCAGTGAGCGCACCATGCGGCGCGTCGCGCGGGAGTTGCACGACGATCTCGGTCAGGCACTGACCGCCGTGCGCATCGACCTCGGCTTGATCGATCGTGGCCTGCCGGCAGACAGTCAGGCACGCGCACAAGTGCAGGAGGTGCGCGAGCAGATCAGCACGGCGCTGCAGAGCGTGCGCAACCTATCGCAGCTCTTGCGCCCCGCCGTGCTCGACGACCTGGGTTTGGTGGCCGCCATTCAATCCTTCGTTTCACGGTTCGGCGATCGGACCAAGATCGAGGTCCGCTTGCAGCTGCCGCCGGCCGAGACCCGCCTGCCGCCGGCAATCGAGGTGGCCTTGTACCGGGCGTTGCAGGAGGCCTTGACCAACGTCGCGCGCCACGCCGAAGCGCGCCACGTCAGCATCCGCCTGTCGAGCAACGGGGAAGCGGCGACCCTGGAGATTCACGATGACGGCTGTGGGTTCGACGCCGCCGCGTTCGTGCGCAACCCGCCGCCTGACCGCGGCATGGGGGTGCTCGGGATGCGCGAGCGCGTGGCCATTTACGGCGGCCGCTTCAACATCGAGTCGCATCCTGGGGCGGGCACGCGGGTCGAGTTGATGATCCCGCTGGGGGCGACGAGCGAACAGCCGGAGGAGGGATATGGCGACGATTCGCGTCTTGTTGGTTGACGACCACACCGTGGTCCGCCAAGGCTTGCGGCGCGTCCTCGAGAACGAGACGCAGATCGAGATCGTCGGCGAAGTGGGTGACGGCCGCGCCGCGATCGAAGCCGTGCGCCGGCTCGAGCCGACGGTGGCGGTCGTCGATATCAGCTTGCCGAATCTCAACGGGATCGAGGTCACCCGCCAACTCGCCAAGGTGTCACCCAACACCAAGGTGCTCATCCTGTCGATGCACGCCGACGACGGCTACGTCCGTCAGAGCCTGAAGGCGGGGGCCAAGGGATACCTGCTCAAGGACGCGGATGACCAGGACCTGATCAAGGCGGTCCTGGCGCTGAGCGCCGGTGGATCGTGCTTCAGCCCCGCCGTCTCCAAGATCCTCCTGGAAGAGTATCTCCAAGAGGGGCGCGACAGCAACGACGAGTTGAGCCTGCTGTCGGATCGCGAGCGCGAAGTCTTGCAGCTGATCGCGGAGGGCAAGAGCAACAAGGAAGTGTCGCAGCTGCTCGACGTTGCGGTCAGTACCGTGGAAAGCCATCGCAAGCACGTCATGGAGAAGCTCGACTTGCACAACACCGCCGCCATCGTCCGCTTCGCCGTCCGCAAAGGCCTCATCCAGTGAGGCCTGCGGGCCCTGCGGGCGGCGTCTCTTCTATGGCCCGCTCCCGTTGGTCGCTGCGGGCTGCCAAGTCCGACAGGCTGCTAGGCGGTGCCATCGCACGGAGTGGCGACTCACGCGCAACATGTTCTCACTCCGCACCCAAGACAGCCCTCGGGCTTGGAACTCTATAGCGACCCAACGGGGAGCGGCCCATAGAAAAGACGCCGACCGCAGGTCCGCCGACCGCAGGTCCGCCGACCGCAGGTCCGGCCGCAGGCCCTCCCGCCTTTCTTGGGGTTGATTCACCTGTTCAGGGGATTGTTGCGGGACGCCGCCGCCGCCTATCGTGGCGCAAAAGTCGAGACCGACAGATGGAAAAAGTTCGTGTCCTGCTGGTTGATGATCACACGGTGGTGCGGCGCGGTCTGCGCAAGATCCTGGAATCCACGGATGAGATTGAGGTGGTCGGTGAAATTGGCGACGGCACCAAGGCCGTCACCGAGACCGCCACTCTGTATCCCGACGTTGTGGTGATGGACGTCGGCTTGCCGGGAATCAACGGCATTGAGGCCACCCGCCAGATTCGCACCAAGGTACCGAAAACGCAGGTGCTCATGCTCTCCATGCACGCGGACGAGCAGTACATTCGGCAGAGCGTCGCCGCCGGTGCCAAGGGCTATCTGCTAAAGGATGCGGACGACCAGGATCTGGTGAGCGCCGTGCTCGCCGTGCAACGCGGAGAATCCCACTTCACCACTCCATTGGCCACCGTGGTGACGACCGCTGAATGCCCACCAGAGGTGCTCAGCCCTCGCGAACGCGAGGTCCTCGCCAGAGTGTGCGCCGGGAGCACGAATCGCGAGATCGCCGCTGAATTCGGGCTCAGCGTCAGCACCGTCGAAACCCATCGCAAGCACATCATCGAAAAGCTCGACCTGCATTCCACCGCCGAGTTGGTGCGCTACGCCATCCGCCACGGCATCACCAGCTAGGGCCTGCGGCCGGCGCCCTTTCTAGGGCCCGCTCCCGTTTATCGCTAGGGGCTGCCGTCACGGACCTTCCTCGCAGATCGGCTGCGTGAGCCGTAGCGGAGGGGGGTGCCGCCCTTGGGGCGCTTGCGAGTGCGAATACGTTGCGCGTGGGCCAGGTTCTTGCGACGGCACCGCATAGCGACCAACGGGAGCGGGCCCTAGAAAAGACGCGGGCCGCAGGCCTCACCTGTCTTTTGCATCAAAATGCCCGGTTTTGATGATTGTAAAACAACGCGCCGCCTCTTATGCTTCTATTAGTTAGGCGGAGTCAATGATGTCGAGAAAACGTGGCGGGGGAAGCGACTTTCTAGACGCGCTGCCAGCTGATGGTGAACGTCGGCTCATGTTGGCCGTACTCATCGATGCGATCCGCGCCGTGCATCCGCGGCAGCTGCACACCGAGAACGCGCGATCGTCGCGCGCCTGGTTGCGCGACCGGGCGTGGCTCAACGCCGACGACCCGGCGCGACCGTTTTCCTTCGTGAACATCTGTGGGGCGTTGGGCCTCGAAGCCGACTACGTGCGCCGCTGCGTGCTCGGCCGCGCCGCCACACCACAACCGGTGAAGATTCGCCGCTATGCCGCGCGCGTGGAAGACAGCTGGTTACGACAGCGCAAGGATCGATTGGGCTGCGGAATGCGCCTCGACGCTCGGCCCGCTCAGATGATTGCCTTGCGCGCCGGCGATGCGCTACGCTGAGCGTCATTCTCTCCGCGACGGGACCAGATAGAGCGACCGCAGGGGGCGTCGGTACGCATGAAGAATTCATCCGGTTTACTCGAAGAGTACGGAATCGGCGTCGACGAGCTCTTTTCGTTAGGCGGCGGGGAATCGCGCTCGTCCGAGGGATCCACGGGCACGAAAGCGCTCATGCTGGCGGTCTTGGAGGATGGGATCAACAGTTATTTCACGGGCAAAGGGCGGGCACGTACGGAAGCGGAGCACTGGATCTCTACGCCGCGGCGACATTCCCCCTTCTCGTTCGCGGTTGTGTGCGAAACACTCGGGCTGGAGCCGCAAGCCGTCCGCGCCGCACTGCGCCGCATGCGTGAGACACGCGCCGCTCCGGCGCGCACCGCCCGCCGCGTCCGACCGCACGTACGACGACAACGTTTGACCTGGTAACGAGCAACGCAGACGCGCACTTCGAGCTCGCAGCACCTCCGAAGCTCGAAACACTCGGAACCTCAAACCACGCAATCCATCGGTGGCTTGGATACGATTTCACCTGTCGGGCAGCTTTTGGTCAGGCCATGCCTTCGAGCTCCCGCAGGACCCGGCTCTGCACTTTGCGTTCGCCGCGGCGGAGTTGGAAGAGCCGTTTCTCGACCAGATCCAGACAACTGAGCTTGTTCCAATAGACCAGTCCGGTATCCAAGCCGACCTTGAACGGGACATCCATCAGGACCTCGCGCTGCGGCGTATGGCCAAAGAGAATGGTGTACGGAAACGGATGTGGCTGGCGAATGAACTCGCCGCGAATCCACAGGAGATCTTCCTCGCGTTGCGCCGCCAGCGGCCGGCCAGGATCGACGCCGGCATGCACACACAGGAAAGGCCCCTGTGCGTAGCGCACCTCCAAGGAGCGCAAGAATTCGAGATGCTCGGGTGGCAGTTGGTCGCTGCGCACCGCGCCAAACTCGCCGTGCAAACCGTAGCTGCGCAGCGTCGGGCCGCCGCCGTTGCCGAGAAACGCTTCACCATAGAGGCCGCGCTCGCCGAGGAAGGCGAGGAACATGTCCTCGTGATTCCCCTTCAGAAACACACAACGAGGGCCTTCGCGACGCAGGCGTAGGAGACGATCAATGACTCCTTTCGATGCGGGTCCACGATCGATGTAGTCGCCCAGAAATACCACCGTGTCCACCGCCGTCGGCACGAGCGTATCCAGCAAGCGGTCGATTTCATCGAGACATCCGTGGATGTCGCCGATCACGAAGGTGTGCGCCGTACCCATTCAATGTTCAGGTTCGGGGCGCTGCGCCAGCGCCCGCAGGCTCTGCTCATCGTTGATCACCTCGAGCGCGGCGCCATACGGATCAACCTCGCCGCGCTCGACGCGCTCGACGAGTGCGCGGAAGCGCCCGTTGTTGACGTTGGCCTCGATCCGCCGGCCGAGCTCGTCGCGGACCGCGGCTACGAACTCCTCGTGGCGAGCCCTCGCCGCGTGCGTTGCCGCGTGGCCGCTCTGGGCCAGAAAATCGCGGTGCCGCATCACGGCCGCAAGCAGCTCATCGATTCCCTTGCCTGTGGTACCTTCAGTCGCGAGCACCGGCACCGCCCAGTCCGCCGCCGGCCGCAATTGCAGCATCATCTCCAGCTCCGCTTTGATCCGCAGCGCACCCTCGCGGTCGGCCTTGTTGACCACGAAGAGGTCGGCGATCTCCAGGAGCCCCGCCTTCATGGTCTGCACCGTATCGCCCGCCTCAGGAACCAGCACGACGATGGTGGTATCGGCAACCCGCATCACGTCGAGCTCGGTTTGTCCGACCCCCACGGTCTCGATGATGATGAACTGTTTGCCGAACGCATCGAGGAGCTGCGCCACGTTGCGCGTGGCGCGGGCAAGGCCGCCGTGACTGCCCCGCGTGCTCAGGCTTCGAATGAAGACTTGCTCATCAAGGTAATGACCCTGCATGCGAATGCGGTCACCCAGCACCGCACCGCCGGAGAACGGACTCGACGGATCAATGGCCACGATGCCGACGCAATGGCCGGCAGCACGGAGCTTGCCGGTGAGACGATCGACCAGCGTCGACTTCCCGGCGCCCGGCGGGCCGGTCACCCCGATGGTGTAGGCGTTGCCGCAGCGACTATGGGTCCGGCTCAAAATCAAAGTCGTGTCTGGATGCCGATTCTCTACCAGGGTAATCAGTCTGGCGAGAGCCACGCGATCACCGGCCAGCATGCGGTCGACAAGAGCGGCGGTGCTCATACCAACTACTTTTGCATAACGCGCCCGGCGGAGCGAGGGCGACCAAGAACGCACGCCCCAACGATGGGCGCACCTTGCAGGCTGACGGGTCGCGTGCTAGCCGCACCCCGATGAGCGTCATCCGCAATCCGCTGCTGCCGGTGGGCCTGCTGTTGGTCATTCTGGGGCTCGGCAACTGGCGGACCGGTTGCGCGAGAGGCCGCGAGTATGAGGTGCTACTCGCGAGCGGGCCGCTGCCGGCCAACCTCGCCGACTTTGACGAGTTCGACCAGCTCAACAGCCGCTTGAACGCGACCCTCCTGACACCCATTCAGCGCGGCAGCGACGAGTCGACCTTCGCCAATGCCAAGCTCGATTTCTACAAGATCGTGCAGAGCGGCGGGCGCGCCCTGGTGCTTGTCGGGTTGTTCTGTGCCGCCAGCGGCTTGGTCCGTGAATGGTACCGGCAGCGCCATACGGCGCGTAGCGCCCCTGCAGCCCGCTGATCGTTGATCGCCGCGCCCCTTGACCAGCCCTCGCGACCCAGCACCCCTCAGCAATATGCCATCTGCGATCAGCGATATGCCATCTGTCGGCACGCGGCGCGCCCGGCAGGCGGCCTGAGGAGCGCCTCGCCTTCATGGACGTCTTCGCCCGCTGCTTCCTGCTCGTCTTTGCCCAGCTCTACGTGGGCGGCCTGCTCGCCATGAGCGTCCCGCCGTTTCACGACATCGAGCGCGGCTTCTACAAGTCGACGGCGTCCGTCTACTGGGGGTTTGGGATCCTAGCCTTCTCGGGGCGCTGCGCCCTGCTCATCTGGCCACCCATCGGAGCGCAAGTCGGCCCAACCGCGTACGTCGAGCTGCTGTTCTGGTTCCTGTCGCTCACGGCGTGTGGCGTATACCTCCACAGCTTGTGGGGTGACGAATTTCGGCGGCGGGCGCAGGCCTACGTCATCGCATGGATGAGCGGCGTGGCGGCGCTCACGGTCGGAGCGCAGCTCTTTCGCCTGGGGCCGTTCTTCTCGCTGGAAACGGTGCTGTATCCGATAGACTTCGTGGCCTCCGCACTCGTCCTTGGATCGGTGACAACGGGCATGTTGCTGGGACACTGGTATCTCATTGACCGGAATCTCTCGCTCGATCCGTTCCTCAAGATCTTCCGTTTCTTCGTCGGCACGCTGGTCGTACAAGCAGCGCTGCTGATCGTCACCAGCGCCCTCCTCGGCCTCGCCGGTGCCGGCGCCAGTGCGGCGCAGGTGCGTCAGCTCTTCACGGAGCACACGGCCTTGCTCGCCGTGCGCGTGCTCCTAAGCCCAGTCGCCACCGCGGCGCTGGCGTGGATGATCTGGAAGACGTTGCAAATCCCACAGACGATGGCCGCCACCGGCTTGTTCTACATCGCCATTCTGTCAGTGCTGGTCGGCGAGCTGATGAGCCGGTTCATTCTGTTCCGCACCGCATTGCCGCTGTGAAACGGGAAACCGGGAGAATCACGAAAACACGAACGTACGACAGCACGAAAGAAGAGAGGACAGTTTCAGCCTTTCGTGCTTTCGAAATTTCGTGCTGTCGTGATTTCCTGAGGTTCGGCTAGTCCGGGATGCGGATGATGTTGACCCGCAGCCCCTTCGACGTCCAGCTGACATCGAAGCCAACTTCCAATCCTTCGCGTAAGTCGCTGAAGCTTTGACGGGGTCCGACCAGCGTCACATGCTGAAAGATGAAGGGGATGTTACGTCCGCTGGCGCTGCGAATGGTCCCGCGTTCGGCGCCGCGTGACACCTTGAGCACCGTGCCGCGATAGAACTTGCCGAGCAGATTGGTGGTATCTGGCAGAAAGCCCTCATCGGGCCCATCGGGATCAGTTATCATCGATGCTCCACTGCAGCGGCGGTCAAGAATCCACTGCGGCCGCGGTTAGTGCACCACGGTCGCCGCGCCGCGGGCCACTTGGGAAAGCTGATCCGTGCCGACACGATTGACGAATTCGGCGAAACGCTCGCCAGCCTGCCGGTCACGGCGGAAGCAGTCGGCCAACGCAGCAATGACCCTGGGCACTTCAGCCTCGGGGAAGCGCCCGGTCAAGCGGTGGCCGACCGCGCCTGTCCCCTCCCCGACACTGCCACCGACGAGCATCGAGTAGTGTGGATGGTCCTGACCATCGTCACCCTTCAAGGACAGCCCGGTCAGACCGATGTCACCCACATGGTGCTGCCCGCAGGAGTTGGGGCAGCCGCTGATGCGGATGCGAAATACCCCCAGATCCTCGACCTGTCCATTGGTCGCCAGCAAGTGGCTACGAATGGCGGCGGCGATGCCCATCGATCGACTGACCGCCAGGCTGCAGTAGTCGGCGCCCGGGCACGAGGCGACGTCGGTAATATGCAGCGCATCGGCATTGGCCAAGCCGAGCTCGCGCAATCGGCCGTAGAGCTCCTCCAAGCGGCCACCGGGGATCCACGGCACCATGAGATTCTGATCATTGGCGGCCCGTATCACGCCAGCACCCAGCCCATCTGCCAGCGCGCCGAGCGTGCGGAACTGCGCGGCGGTCACGTCGCCGAGCGGCAACTGTACGGTGGCGCCGTAGTACCCGGCCTGCTTCTGCTCATAGGTGTTCGTGCGCACCCAATGTTTGAATTGCGCATCGGCGCTGTCCGGCAAGGGTGATCCGGGGTGACGCGGCGCCGGTGTACGGAAACCGCCAACCATCTCCTGCAGCTCGGCCCGCAATGCCGGCCCCTGCTCGGCTTCGAGCTGCGCGAACAACCGGTCGACCTCGGCAGTGAAGCGCTCGGCGCCCAAACGCTGGAAGACGTACTTCATGCGCGCCTTCTTGCGGTTCTTGCGCTCACCCATCCGGTGCTGCAACCGGAGAATCGCCTCGGCCATGATGAGCGTATCCTCGAGCGGAATGAAATCGCGCACCGGGCGCGCCAGAAACGGCTGCGATCCGAGCCCACCGCCGGCATGCACGGCAAAGCCCTGCCGGCCATCGCGCAGCGCCGGAAAAAACGCGATGTCGTTCACCGGGGCTTGCACGCAATCGTATGCGCAGCTGCTGAACGCGATCTTGAACTTGCGCGGCAGGGTCAAGTTGAGGGGATGAAAAAGAAAATAGTCGTTGGTCGCGAAGACATAGGGAGTGACGTCAAACGGCTCGCCGGGCAACGTACCGGCGTGGATGCACCCGGTGATGTTGCGCACGCTATCGGCGCAGGCACCGCGCGTGCTGATGCCGACAGCATGCAGGCGCTCGTAGATCTCGACGATTTTGCCGAGATCGATCCAGTGCATCTGCACATCCTCACGCGTGGTCACGTGCAGGACCCCGCGGGCGAACTCGTCGGCGATATCGGCCAGAACGTGGATCTGTGCGAGATTCATCAGACCGCCCGGCAACTTGATGCGCTGCATATGGCTGGTGTGATCGAGTTGATAGTACAGGCCGTAGCTCAAACGGACCGGCCGAAACTCGTCGTCGCTCATCCGTCCCTGCCGATAGCGCTCGACGCGCGTGCCGTGTCCGCGCAGGGCAGCGCGGAAGTCTGCATCCGTGGGTCGCATCTGACTTGCCCCTTTCACTTTCGCTCCATAGCGTTGCTGGATGGACTATCCATAACTGAGCGGGAGGAACTGATGCAACCTACCCAGTCGGCAGGGGGGCGTGGGGGCTTGGGATTCAAGGTTCCGCTCGGCCCCCCAGGCCCTCAAGCCCCTCAAGCCCTCACGCCCCCACCCGGTGTACCGATTTGCCTTTGCGACGGCGGCCCGGTAAGACGGCGCCACCTCGACCTACCATGTCAACGACCGACTTCTTCGATTTGTGGTTGCACGTCCTGGCGCTCGCGACCTACGGCGGCGCTACGCTGGCGGTTGTCCTGATCCTCATACCGGCTGCCAATGGAGTGTCCGACCCGGCGATCCGGCGGACGGTGCTGGTCCGCGGGTTACGGATCTACGATCCATTAGCCATCGCCGCGCTCGGCGTCTTGGTCATGACCGGCGCGTTCAATCTCACTACCTACAAAGACGCGTTGCGGGGTCAGTTCTTCGAACGCGTCGGGTGGCTCCTGGTGTGGAAGCTGGGCCTGGCCTTCGCGGTGGTGATGGTCGGCACCTACATCACATTCGGACTCGCCCATCGCATCGTCCGCAGCGAGCTGCTCGAAGACCCGGTTGATGCCACATGGCTCGCGAGCATGAGCCGTCGCCTCTCCTACGCCTGCATTCTCGCCCTGGTGCTTTTGGCACTCACCACCTGGCTGGGCCTGGAGCTTGGGCACACGCACGGCTAGGGCCTGCGGCCGGCGTCGCTTCTATGGCCCGCTCCCGTTGGTCGCTAGGCACTGCCAAGTCCGACATGCTGCTAGGGCCTGCGGCCAGCGTCGCTTCTATGGCCCGCTCCCGTTGGTCGCTAGGCACTGCCGCGTCCGACATGCTGCTCGTCCCATGAGAGATGCTCATCCTTCATCTGTCATCTCTCACCGTCTTGCGAAGGAGATAGGTTCATGGATCTTTTCAAGGATGCGCGCGCCGCGGCCGCGTTCTCACCCGAGAAGCTGAAGAAGGTCAATCTGTTCGACAGCCCGCGGATGTTCTGCGACGTCTACGGCCTGCAGCCCGGCCAGGAGCAGACGGCGCACGCGCACACCGGCGCGGACAAGGTGTACTTCGTTCTTGACGGCGTCGGCACCTTCCGCATCGGTGACGAGGAGCGCGAGGTCGGTCATGGCTACGCCGTGTTCGCCCCGGCCGGCCAGAGCCATGCTGTACGAAACCCCGGGCCCGGCTCATTGACGGTGCTGGTATTCATGGCTCCGAAGCCGGCGTAGCAGACGGCGGCTTCGAATAGCGCTCGCCATATTGTCGAAGCCACTCGCGCGCCACCAGTTGATGCCCGGCCGCGTTCCAATGCACGTCATTGGGGATGAAATCCTGGGCAAGCATCTGTTCCCGGGCTGCCGGATCAGCGGGGAAGAATATGTCGTGAAGGTCGTAGCACGCGAAGTGTTGCTCTGCGCAGAACGTCAGCCATAGCTTCCGATAACGCGAGTGGGCGTCGTTGGCGGCAATTTCTCCGGGCCAGGGATAGATCGCTATCTCGAAAGTGATGTCGTGGCTCGCACACAACGCCGCAAGCTTGGTGACATAGTACTTGGCGCTCGCCTCCCCGGCATCCAGCCAGTCGGGTTTCGGGCCGCGGGTCCACCGTTCGCGTTCGTTGTTGTCGAAGACAAAGCTCTCGCCGGTCCGCGGGTCCGTCAGGGTCGTCTTTTTCCAAGGATCTCGCCCCTGCTGCTTGAGGAGCGTGCGGTGAATCAGCGAGTACTCGGTCAACGCAGGAATGTGCGGCGTCTTGACGTAGCGCCCGGTCCACACGTCATCGTCGTCGATGTTCGCCGGGACGAAATCGTTGAAGATCACCTCATCCGCCATGTCCGAGACGTCGATGAAGAAGACGATGTGGCTGACGCGCAACCCGCTCTCCAGCAACGCCTTGGTCTTGTAATAGACGGTCTTGGGGCAATACGAGGCGACACCGGCATTGAGCACTTCGATGCCTTGCCCGCTGAGGGCATGATCGACGATGCCGACCCACGTTTGCGCATAGGGAACGGCGATCCCCTCGGTGAACGAATCGCCGATGAACATCAACCTGGGCTCGGACGACTCCAATGGGACATCACGGGCAGTTTGATCTTTGAACCCGAGGCTATTGGTGACCACGGGGTATGACTGATGCGCCCACGTATCCGTCGTCACGCGCTTGGGCGCGAGGCCGTGGTGGTAGTCGCGATGCGGTTGGCGGAAGCCGGTCGAGTCCGCATTGATCCTGAACACACCCTGGTTCGTGTCACGATAGTCACCGAGATGGTAGGTCAGAAACCCCGCAATCCAGTCCACCGCGAGCGGCAGCGCCACGACCACGACCACGGCAAGTACCCGGATCTGCCAGCGAACCGGCCTGCGGTCATTCATCTTCGACATCGCACACTTCAGGCAAAGGGCTTCCGGGATATGACGCTCACGTAGGCAGTCTCAGGTCCAAGAGAAAACTGCGCGGTAACCTAGCCTGCGTACCGTTGTTCTCGCAACCCGTGAAGCACTCGGGTGCTGGGAGAATTGCAACTTCCCCAGCACCAGCACTCGCCTGTGAAGCACTCGCCCGGAAGGGTCGCGCTGGCGAGATCCGTTAACGGAGATTCCGCACCCCGGGCTTGAAAAGCGCCGACGGTTGCGCTCTTGGAAAGGCGGAATGACTTTCGCGAAGATTCGACGCGTCCTGTACATCGCCACCGTCAACCTCCTGGTCACGGTGGCGATACTGTCGCTGATAGAGTTGATCTGCCGATACCTGGAGCATGTCAAAAGTGACAGCCACACCCCGGCGCAATCCCAGAATCTACCACCCAAAAGCCCGGGTGAGCTCCGGGTGTTTGCATTCGGCGGGTCAACGGTTTTTGGAGAGCCGGCCCCGGAGGTCGGATTTGTCGCCCAGATGCAGCATTGGCTGCAGGTCCTGTATCCCGATCGCAATATTCGCATCTACAATTTTGGTTGGCCTGCCATGGATACAGCGTACGTAGTGCAACAACTGACGCGACGCATCGAGGCGCAGCCAGACCTGGTGATCGTCATCAGCGGACACAACGAATTCTTCGACCCCCGTGATCAGGTCCGGGAGGTACTGACATCGAACCTCGCCACGATGCGCCAGTTGCAGGCACTCTTCCGGAAAATGCAGGAGCCCAAGAGACGCGACGTCCTGCCGTGCCAGGTCGTCGCCTGGGACCGTGAAGCGCCGTACTTCAAGCGTCGAATAGCGAATTACGCACAGGGCATACGCCTCATCGTCGAGCTCACGAGGCAACGGAACGTCAAGCTGATCTTGGGCACTCTGCCGTCGAACCTCGCCGACTGGCCTCCCGTCTATAAGAAGCTCGCGGGACGCGACCGGCGCTACGCAGATACCGTGTCACAAATTCAGAAACTCTATCGAGATGGGCAGTATCAAGACGCAACTGCCGCAGTCGCCACGGCGTTCGGTCTCTACCCCGACGACGCCATGCTGTATTTTCTTCGCGGGAAGCTGCAAGCGGCGACGGGCAACTATGCCGAAGCCCAGGGGTCTTTCATGAAAGCCAGGGACCTTGACCCCTTCCCCTATCGGGCCACCAGCCAGATCAATTCCATCATTCGCAACGCGGCATCGGGAGTCGATGGCGTCTATCTCATCGACCTCGAGAGAATCTATAACGAACGCGCCAAGAACGGCCTGGTTGGTTTTGACTTCATGGGCGACAATTGCCACGGCACGCCGCTCGGCGAATCGGTTGAAGCGGATGCCCTCCTTCAAAGGATGACCGAAATTGGCTTCTTGCCACCGCGCCCGGGCGGCGACGCGTGCTGCCCCCTTCAGGACTTCCTCGCGGGTACTGGTTATCTCGAACCGAAATCCCCGCTGCGGCAACGCATTCTAATGAGTAACGCGACCTACGTCATGAAGACGCCGTTCCTCAACTACGAGGCGTCGCGGATGTATTTGATGGAGGCCATGAAGGAATACGAGAGCTCGTGGGAGGTCTGGGCAAACCTGGCCACCTTGTCGTATTTCGAGAACGACAAGGCGGCGGGGGCGCAGCAACTGGCTCGCGCCACGGAGCTGCACCAGGCACCGTTGGACATCGAGGACCGTCATGCAACCCCGTACCTGAAAGAAGCGCTCGAATACGCCGACGGGCGGGCAAACAACTGCGACACGCCCCACTGAATCTCGTGGGCACGGCGCGGTTGCGGCCGGCAACCGGCGGTGCTACGTGATCACGGTTTAAGCCACCCCAATATTCCAAGGAGCAACCGAAATGGTACTTCCCGCCACGCAGCTGCGCGCCGGCATGATCATCAAGTTCAACAACGACCTCTATCGGGTCATGAACGTCGTGCACATCACGCCCGGGAACTGGCGCGGCATGGTACAGACGAAGATGCGCAACATGCGCTCCGGCACACAAACCGAAAATCGCTTCCGCTCGGAAGACAAGGTCGACCGCGTCACCTTCGAGCAACATCCCATGGAGTTCCTCTACGAAGCCGATGGCCAGTACCACTTCATGAACACCGACAACTACGAGCAGATCGCCCTCGAAGCCGAGGCGTTGGGCGATGCGGTGAAGTACCTCACTGCAAATCTCGCCGTCCAGGTCGAGTTCTACGAAGGCAAGCCGATGGGTGTCACCCTGCCGCGCACCGTCGACCTCAAGGTCGTGCAGACAGACCCGGCACTGAAGAGCGCCACGGTCACCAATGTTCTGAAACCCGCCACCGTCGAGACCGGCGCGGTCGTTCCGGTCCCGGGCTTCGTCGCGATCGACGATGTCATCCGCGTCGATACCGAATCCGGCGAATACCTGTCGCGCGCGAAATAGGGCTTGCGGGCCTGGGGCTTGGGGATTTTCGGCCCTCACGTCTCCCAAGCCCACGAGCCCACAAGCCTTCACGCCCCTCTTGCCTTTCCGCCGCCGGCGGGAGAAGCATAGTCCATGGACTCCCTCGAACAGTTCCGTGAGGAAACGCGGCAGTGGCTCACCGCCAATGCGCCGCAGTCGATGTTCACTCCGGTGCGCAGCACCGACGACCTCTGCTGGGGCGGACGCAGGACCGCCTACGAGCCCGAGGTCAAACGCTGGCTGGACGTCATGGCCGAGCGCGGTTGGACTGCGCCGACGTGGCCGAAGCAATACGGCGGCGGCGGACTCGGCAAGGCCGAAGCAAAGATCCTCAACCAGGAAATGGCGAAGCTGCGGTTGCGGGCGCCGCTGGTCGGCTTCGGCTTGACCATGATCGGCCCGCTGCTCCTGCAAGAAGGCAGTGAGGCACTCAAGCGTATCCACCTGCCAAGCATCGTGCGCGGTGAGATTCGCTGGTGCCAAGGCTATTCCGAGCCCGGCTCCGGATCCGATCTCGCCAGCCTCCAGACCCGTGCGGTGCTCGACGGCGATGACTTCATCGTCACCGGTCAGAAGATCTGGACCTCCTATGCCGACAAGGCCGACTGGATGTTCCTCCTGGT
>CAZTDK010000030.1:0-18347 GCA_964611965.1 uncultured Binatia bacterium (SeqCode)
CGGCGGCGGCATAGTCAACAATGGCCCGGCCATTCTTACCAACTGCACCATCAGTGGGAACCACGCCAAGTCCGGCGGCGGCGGCGGCATCTTCAACCCGGCCACGACTACGGTCACGAACACGATCGTTGCCAACAACACCTCAAGGCTGGGCAAAAAAGTAAACTGCGGCGCTGGCGGTATCACCGGTGGCCACAACCTCGATAGCGATGGCACCTGTTTCGCGAGCGGAGGGACCGATTTGGTTAACACCAATCCGCAACTTGCGTTGCTCCGCAACAATGGGGGCCTGGCGGCGACGCTGGCCCTATGCACTGCCCCTGGTGTGCCAGGTCGCGCGTGCACTGCCGCCAGCCCCGCCATCGATGCCGGAGACGATGCCGTCGCCGGCCTGCCAGATAACCTCACCACCGACCAGCGCGGCCAGCCGCGCCTCTCCGGGGCGCACGTCGACATCGGCGCGTACGAGGTGCAGTAGCGGGCGCATTGCGTTGGCGCGCTGCGTGCCGCCGATCGACAGCTCGCAGAAGGCCGTGCGGCTGCCGTCACGGCGCACATTGAGAAGCAAAGGCAGGGCTGGTGGATATTCCATCCAGGGCATACGTATACGGAGCTACTGCTGTGTTGGCCGTCGTGGGCATCCGTTCTAGCTGCGTTGTGATGCCCTGCGCGATGCAGTCTGGGGCGCCAGTAGTCCCCACCCGGCGCCTTCCCGGCAGCGCGAGGCGACAAAGACGACGTGCGCGTAGAATCACGCACGTAGTACTGCGATCTTACCGCGCTGCCGCGCCGGTTGTATAAGCAAGCATGACTAAATTTAAAACGTTCAGTGTTTTGATCCTTACGGCAATTGTGCTGTCGGGCTGTTACCCGTTCGCAACTCACCCACGGCAGGAGACCACGACGACAACCACCACTACGTGCCCAGGTGGGACGCAGCTTAGGAGTGACGGGATGTGTCGGTGAGCAACGGCGCCAGCAAAGTCAGGATGTTTCTCCTCGGCCAATTCGTATCCTCCATAGACCTATCCAGAAAGGGTGGTCGGCCATGAACTCTATGATCCGTCCTGACGAGAATAGTGCGGCCACAGCGATCGGCGCGTGCCTTTTCGGCGCCGCCGTGGCGATCTTCGTCTTCCCAGCGTGTGGGGCGAAGCGAGAAACGATGGTTTCCTCGACACACACTGTGACCGTCGACCAGGGCAACCCCTCGCCGCCTCGGGTGGTCGATACACGCATGGTGGATATCTCCATTGTCGACCTGCACCAGGGCCCTACGGCGGATCCGCGAATGGAGAAGGTGGTCGGAACGATCATCAACCAGGGCGAACGGCCGGTGAGCAAGATCTCGATCCGCATCGACTTGCTCGACGATGCCGGCAATCTCGTGAACAGCGTCACCACACCGCCGCTCGCCCAGACCATCGCTGCGCTTGGTGGGCGGGCGAGCTTCGAAGCTTCTGTCCCGCAAAACCCGGCCGTCACGGCGTACCACGCAGTGGCGATCGCGCAATAGGCCCGAGCGCGGCCGTGACACGCGGCGCTCCCCAGGCTCCGGTGGAGGCGGTAAAGGGCGCAGCAACCAGGGCCGCGGACATGACCGCAAACCGATGAAAAAGAGCGCCGCATGACTTCGGCGGGGGCGACCCATAACTCTCGCGGCTCGAGTGGCGAGCTCACCTCTGATGAGAAATGAAGTCAGCGGTGCCGGCCAGACCGGGTGAATCGTGCGACCAAACCCGTCTCAAGTGCGTCTTGAGACCGAACTTCAGCAGGAGGTACGTATGAACCGATTTGCTTCGACTCTCGCATTCACATTGGCGTTCGGGCTGCTCGGAAGCGTGCGGGTCGGCTTGGCCGATGACACGTCAGTCACCACGACCGCGAAGACGACGACTTACACAGGCGTGGTCTCAGAGATCAACCCGGGCACCTCGACTATCATTCTCAAGTCCGCAACGGCTCCTGCTCCAGTGACGTACAACTACACGAAGGAGACCACGTTTGTGGATGCGCAGGGAAATATCGTCTCATACGAGACGATTAAGGATGCCCCGGTAACGGTCGAGTACACAACGGATGGCGATCGAACGATCGTCAGGCGCGTCGTTGCGACGCGGCCCGGCTCAGTGACCCACAAGGAGGAAACCACCACGCACACGGAAACGAACTAGCCCAATTTTCCACATGTACGGGGAACGCGACCGGGGACTGGCGATCCGCTGCCCCCGGCGCGGCCTCGGTCTTGGCACGACGCGTAGCTCTCGAATCACGACCCCTCAAAAGGAGGCAAGTCGTGAATGCGAACGTGGCGTAGCTCGGCTGCCACCAGGAGCGGGGGGAACACGCGAGCCCGGAAGTTGTCAAAGTCGAGCCCGTCGCCGCAGGCATCGAGAAAGCCCCAGGCTTCAAGAGCCGCGGCCCGGTCTGCCTCGATCTGTACCGCCGCCGCCGGATCGATCGCAACGACCGTTGCGAAGCCTTCGGCGAAGCACTCACGCAGAACGGTGTAGCGTGTGTGGATTCGGTTAGGGCCGACGTCGATGTTAGCGCACCGTGTCGGCTCGTACGCATAATTAGTAGCTACCACAGCGGTAGTCCTTGGGCAACCGCTTCTTGCGGTAGTTACCCGCCGCATGGTACTCTCTGCCGCATGGGCATGGTGGAAATCACGGTAAGGGGATACCGCTGTGAACGCTGCGGGCATGAATGGGTTCCGCGCAACAAGGACGAACGCCCGCGTGTTTGCGCGAAGTGCAAGAGCGCGTACTGGGACAAGCCCCGGAGGTCAACCACGCGCGCTCTGAAGCCGGCATCGCGCGGCAAGGCAACGCCGAGGCCCAAGGCGGGAATGAAAGCGATGGGCCAAGAGGGCAAAGGGTAAGCCCGCTGGATGTCCCGCAGCGACGAATGTAACGCCCAACTGCGCAAGGACTTGGACACCATGGACCAAATCATTGCGCTCATCCGTGAGGAGCTCGCGCGACTTGCCGAGCTGGCTCGCATCGCGCCCACAGCCGAGATGCGCGAGGTCCTCGAGTTTCCCGTAGTGAATTCCCAACGATTTCTTGAGGCGAACGACCAGCACCGCCAACAGCAGCGCGAGTTCTTGTCCACGGAGCCCGAGTGGACTGATGCCGAAGCCGAAGAGGCCGAGCGGGATTTCCGGGAGACACTCGCAAATCTTTCGCAGTGCCTGCTCACCATAAGAGCCGCCGTCCCGCCCACGGAGACAATGCAGTGAATGCGGCGCCTCTTCAGTGCCCCGGCTGCGGCGAGCGCTACAGTGGCATCGCACGCTGCAGCCTTCTGGCGCCGTCTCCGAGCTGCCCAACGCCTGGTGGCCTACATCTCCACCTGATTTGCGTTCGCTGTAACGGCGAGCGCGTCGAGCTGCCGGAAGCATCGGAGCTGGCAGCGTTGGCGAGCTTGAACTAGCTGTCATGGCACGCTGGAAGAGCGCGAAGGCCACCTCCTCATGAGCTCGCCAGACCACCGGCGCGAGTTTGTGGTAGGTGGCGTGGTCTTCGTGAGTCTCGTCGTGATCGCATTCCTGCTCTCCCTGGTGGCCATCGCGTACTTCAAATGAGCAGGCGACGCCGAGGACACGCGGGAATGAGGATGAGAGAAGCGACCACTGCCCCGGCTGCGGCGAGCCCTACAGCGCCATCGTGCGCAGCACCGTGGCGGGCCCGTCGCCGGGCAGCACGACACCGGGCTGTGGTTCGGCATCGAAGTTTGACTCCGATTGGCGCCCAACGGTGACCCCAGTCAGCTACCGGAAACGCCAATCCGGAGGGGATGTTGCGCAGCCTTTGCTGGGGTCAATGTTTGACGCCGATTCTCCGTCGGACCCGACGCCGATTCACATTCGTCTCGTCAGGCGGGTCCCGCAGCCTTGCTTTGCGGTGACACCTCGTTAATGTGCGTCGATGGCAGAACCGCAGGTATCCAGTCTCGCCTCATCGGGTAGCAGCGCTGTGTTCTTGACCTTGTGCATCGGGCCGACGGAGGCCGACGCAGCACACACGAGAGAGGTCTGCGCGATGGTGCCCACTCTTGTCCGCAGTGTCGGACGCCGCGACGCCGCCGCGCAGTTGAGCTGCGTCGTCGCGCTTGGCGCTGATGCCTGGGAGCGCTTGGCGCCCGGGCGCGGGCGGCCGAAGCAGTTGCATGCCTTCCGCGCGCTGAGCGACGGTCCGCGCACGGCGCCGGCGACCGGCGGCGATGTGTTCCTGCACATCCGCGCTGAGCGGCGCGACTTCTGCCACGAGCTGGCCCGGCTGATCATGGGGAAGCTCGGCGACTCGGTGCGGGTCGTCGACGAGACGCACGGCTTCACTTATATGGACAGTCGCGATCTGATCGGCTTCGTCGACGGCACGGAGAACCCCAACGGCCAGGCGCGCGGGCTGTGGACCATCGTCGGCGATGAGGACCCGGACCACGCCGCCGGGAGCTACGTAACCGTCCAGCGCTACGTGACCGACTTCGCCAAATGGGGGTCGATCCCTACCGAGGAGCAGGAGCAGGTCATCGGCCGGACGAAGGCCGACGACATCGAGCTCGACGACAACGCCTGTCCACCGAGCGCTCACAAGGCGCGCACCACGATCCTGCGTGGTGACGCCGGGGAACAGAAGATCGTTCGCCACAACCTGGCCTGGGGAACGAGCACCGAAGCGGGGACGTACTTCATCGCATACGCGCGTGACCTGTCCGTCACCGAGGAAATGCTCGAGAGGATGTTCGTCGCCGATGCCGCCGGCGTCTATGACCGGTTGCTCGACTTCAGCCGGGCCGTTACCGGTGCGAACTTCTTCGCCCCGTCGCTCGAGGTGCTCGAGGCTCTCGCTGATCCCCCGGCGACTACCGCAAGCGAGGTCGCGGACCCCGCAGGGGCGGCGCGCGCCGCCGACGGGTCGCTGGGCATCGGCAGTTTGCGGCGGCTACGATAAAATGCGAATCCCTGCACCGCGTGGTCGAAGCAGTCCGGCACTCCCACGAAGACCGTCCACCAGTTGCTGGGCGATCCGGTCGCCGTGCCGGGTTCGGTGACCGGACAGCGGTCGCCGAACAGCATGTCGTAGATCGGACGGCCGCGCTCATGGATTTCGCTACGGGGCCCGGCGCAATCGAGAATGGCTTCTCTCCTTCCGCTGTGGGTACCAGGGCTTTTGCGTGAGAGGCCTTGTCATTACGGTCAGGACGCAGGGCAATTGTTCAGCGCGATGTTCACCGCCTGGATGATCAGGGTGATATCGATCGCTGCGCCACTCGGGATGCCGTTCGCACACGCCAACGGTGATGAGGTGCCGAGGTCGATGTTCACAAGGGTGATCAGCTCGTCGACCGTGACCTCGCCGCTGCCATCGCAGTCCCCGACGCAGGCTGTCGCTGTGGGCGAGTGCGCCTCGACCGCACCGATGGAGCAGTTGGTGGCACCCGTACCCGGCCGGAGATAGCCGCGCTGGTCGAGGCTGTTCACGGGCGGTGCCGCGCAGACGGATTCATTGCCAGCGTCGATTGCCGGACTGCTTGCTTGGAGCGCGATGGTTTGGGTCGGCCCGCCGTTGGTTGCCAAGCCTGCCGGATCAAGCAGAGGGCTCAGGTTGCAGAACGAGCTGCCGCTCGTTTCGGTGCAGCCGGTTCCCGCAAAGCTGCACGTCGTGCCGTCGTCGATGTTGTTGCCACCATCGGTGATCGCGATCCCACCCGAGACGTCACAATTGCCGCCCGCTGAGCTATTGGCAACGATCGTATTGGTGAGGGTCACGGTGCCGCTGGAGCTCAGGTTGGAGATGGCGCCGCCGAACTCGGCGCTATTCCCGGACAACGTGCCATTGGTTACCGTGACCGGGCCTTGGTTGTCGATGGCACCGCCGCTCTTGATGGCGCTGTTGCCGGAGAAGGTACTGTTGCTCAATGTCAGCATATTGTTGCTCGAGATGGCGCCACCGAAGCTGGCGCTATTTCCGGCGAACGTGCTGTTGGTTGCGGTGACCATGCCGGCGTTGAAGATGGCACCGCCGAAGCCGGCGCTATTCCCGGAAAACGTGCTGTTGCTCGCCGTGACCGTGCCCGCCTTCGAGTTGTAAATGGCGGCGCCATCAGCATTGGCGCTATTGCCGTTGCCGGAGAACGTGCTGTTGGTGATCACCAGCGTGCTCCCGTTCCAGATCGCGGCACCCTCGATGGCACTGTTGCCGGAGAAGGTGCTGTCGATGACCGTCAGCATGCCGCTATTGTCGATGGCAGCACCAAAGTCGGCATTGTTCGCGGATAAGGTACTATTGGTTACCAGGAGGGTGCCAGCGTTGGAGATGGCGGCGCCGCGGGTATCGCTGCCAGCCACGTAGCTGGCGCCATCGCTGATCGTCAAGTTGGCTACGGTGACCGTCACCCCCATACTGACGCCGAGAACACCCGTGGTGCCACCGCCGCTGAGCGTGACGAGGCTGCCGCCGTCAATGCTGGCGTTCGCCGCAAGAGCCTTCCGACTCGTGACCGTGATGATGCTCTGGCTAGGGCCACAGTTGAACGTGATGGTGCCACCGCTCGTGCATATGCTCACCGGCGCTTTCCCGCTTGGAGCGCCACATCCCAGCGCCGCGTCCAAGGCCACCTCGGTGCAGCTACTGCCACTCCCCGTCCCGACAACGGCATCGGCGCGCACTGATTGCGGCGCTGATACAGTCAGCGCGAGGAACACCAGGATCGTGTCGACCAGTGGAGAAGTGAGCCAAACCCTAACTTCCGCGCGTGTCCGCATCTTGCTCCTCTGAGCCGGGATATTCACGGCGACGGCATCGATTTGCAAGGAGAGACTTCAGCTCAATTGACCGAGGAACCGTTGCGGGAGCCCTTGCCGAATCGCTGCGCTGGGCTTCACCCCGATAATGAACGGGTGTAAGGTCACACTTCTCAAGCTACCCGCTGTCGGAGGCGCGCCGCGCAGGCACGTGTGGCATTTGTGAGAAAAGGATCGATGGTCAAAAACCAATGAACCGAGGAAGCTCAACATGACCCCTGCGCCGTCGCGCACACTGGCGGGCACGTCGACAAAGCTCCTTGCCATTCTTCTGAGCATGATCTCTGCGCCTGCGCTTGCCGCGGGACTCAGTCAGCTCACGCTCAAGGATGGCAGCTTGATCTCCGGCGAAATCAAATCGGTAGAGGATGGAGTCTATTCAATCCAGTCACCGTCGCTCGGAACGATCACCGTCAAGGACTCGGAGATTCGGACAATCGAGATGTCGAGCGGGGCACCGGCAACCGAGCGCGCGCCACGGGCCACCGACAGTCCGAACAACAACCAGCTCGAAGCCGTCCAGCGGAGTATTCTCGGCGACGACAGCATCATGAACGCCGCTCAGGCGCTCCAAGGTGATCCGCTGTTCCAAGACATTCTGAACGACCCCAGCATCATGGAGTCGCTTCGTGCGGGCAACATCGAGGCCCTTCAAAGCAACCCAAAGGTTTTACGCTTGCTGGACGATCCCAGGGTGAAGGACATCACCAAGAAGCTCCCGCAATAGGACAGGGCATCGCGGGTAGCGGCGACATCCTCTATGACCAAAAGCCGACCGTTTGGCGAGGCGGGCATCGCTCGAATCACGGCGGGGCGAGTCACAGCGGCGAGAGCCCATCTACGTCGACGATCACCACGCCCTCTGCCACCAGTGCACTTGGAAGGTGCCAATGGCGCAGACGTTCACCAAGTCCCTGGACCGCCTGCTCGAAGAACCCCGAGGTCAGGACGGCACAGCACGGTCGATCTTCGCTGAGACTGATGACGTAGTGGTCGGCATTCGGAACTGGAACGCTGCCGTACCTCACGCTGCACCGTCGGGGTTGGCATGGACGTCGATCTCGATTGTACCGGCAAGATCGCCGTCGATTCTGAGATGCAGATCCACGCGTGCGGTCCCTGGTCTACGATCCAGTCGCGGCCGGCTCAGGTGTCCGGCGTGGGGCGAAACGCAGATCGAAGAAGCGCTCGCGTCGCTGCTCCTCGTCGGCACTGCGGGCGCGCGGCTTGAGCAGATCGCTGCGGGTGATGATGCCCACCAGATGCCGCCGATCATCGTCCGCGACCACCGGCAGTCGCCCGACACGGGCCTGGGCCATCTTTTCAGCCGCACTGCGGCACGATTCTTCGGCATACGCCGTGACCGGTTCGCGTTCGAGAATGTCGGCGACAACCAACGCATTGATGGTTTCGACCAGCGATGGTTCCAGCAAATTCGATCGCGTGACGATACCGATCAAATGGCCGAGATCGTCGACCACGGGATAGCCCTGATGCGTGTGGCCGTTCCCTCCGGCGAAATACTGCGCGAGCAGGTCCTTCACCGGAAGCGAATGCGGCAGCGTGACCACCTCGCGGCTCATCACCTCCTTCACCGTCATCAGCTCCAATGGGTCGACGGCATACTCACGGCTCAGGTGAAACCCACGGCGCGCCACCTTCTCGGTCAAGATCGAGCGTTTCATCACCAAGACTGTGAACGCGTGTGCAACCATCGAGGCGATCAAGCACGGGAGCAGCGCGTTGATGTCCTGAGTCAGCTCGAGTGCAAAGATGACACTGGTAAACGGCGAGCGCATCGTTCCACCGAGGACCGCGGCCATGCTCACCAACGGCCATATCGCCTTGGTCCCGCCCGGGAGCACGAAGGCTTCGAGTGCACCGAGCGCACTCCCCATGATCAACAGCGGCGCCAGGACGCCGCCTGAAGTCCCGGACCCGAGCGCAATCGCCCAAATGATGCCTTTGACCAGGATGAGGCCGCACAGCGCTTGCGGAAAGAACTCCCCACGCAGCAACTCGGCGATGGTGTCGTAGCCGACGCCGAGAGCATGCGGTTGGAGGAACCCGCCGATACCGACGACAAGCCCGCCTATGGCGGGCCACCACATCCAATGCACCGGCAAGTGCTGGAACGCGTCTTCCGCCCCATAGACCGCCGCGGTCAATCCCGCCGATAGCCCACCCGCCACGAATCCGACCGCCACCGCGGACAACAAGCCGACCGCACCGAGCGCGGCGTGCATCGGCACCGGAAACAGCGGCCCGGCGCCGACGAGATAGGGGCGAATCGCCGCCGCGATCGCACTGGCGAGCGCCACCGGGATCACACTCCGGGGCTTCCACTCGAAAAGCAGCAACTCGACCGCCAGCATCGCCGCCGCCACGGGCGCGGCAAAGGTCGCCGACATGCCGCCGGCCGCACCGGCGACCAGCAGCGTCTTGCGCTCCGCAGCCGACAAATGAAACGCCTGCGCGATCAGCGAACCCACGGCGCCGCCGGTCATGATGATCGGCCCTTCCGCGCCAAACGGTCCGCCCGAACCAATGGAGATCGCCGATGACAACGGCTTCAACAGGGCGACCTTTGGCTGCATGCGGCTCTGACCGATCAAGATCGCTTCCATCGCTTCCGGGATGCCGTGGCCGCGAATGCGCTCCGAGCCGTAGCGTGCCATCACGCCAATGATCAGCCCACCTACCACCGGCACGAAGAGCACCCCCAGGCCCAGTTGATTCTCCGCCGGTGACCGAAAAGTGAGAGCCAGCTGATGATAGAAAAAGAGATTGGTGAAGAATCCGATCAGCCACATCAGCACGACTGCCACCAGGGCGCACAGTGCGCCGACCAGCAGCGCGATCGCGGAGATGAAGATCAGTCGCGGATTGGCGGTGAAGTCGCCCTTTTCAATCATTGCTCACGATGCCCTCCGCTGCGACGGACGCCGCCTGGGTCGTGCGACACTGCCGGTCTCCTCAAAGAATAAGCTCGGCGTCCCCACGCGCACGCCCATGTGCTGCACCAGCGCCGCGAGCCCGCGCGCCACGCTGCGGCGCTCGCCGGGTCGCAGGCGTTGCAAGGCCGTGATGAGCCGCGCCTGGGCGACTTGCGGTGCACGGCCCAGCAACGTTCGCCCGCGCGCCGTGAGCGTGACTTCGGTGCGCCGGGCATCGTCTGCGCCGTTGCGGCGGCGCACCAGGCCGCGCCGCGCAAGCCGGCTCACGACCGCCGACACGGAGCTTTGATGCGTAAAGGTCCGCTCGGCGAGCGCACCCACCGAGAGGGCGTCGCCCGCGGCGAGTTGGTGCAAGACGAACAATTGCGCACCGCTGATGCCATGGCGCTGCTCGACCGCCCGCGCAGACACTCGCAATTCGTGAATGAGGCAGCGCAACGCGTCCATGGTCGCGCGGATGTCAGCGGCAGCAGATATATTGGCTCCCATGCATTTCCCACGTGGAGATGTATCGCAGGGCCGCTCCGAGCACAAGCGGAACGCGGCACGGCGGTAGTGTCGGTGATGCGACGCGCGAAGTCGTCTCGCCGCCGCTCCGGGACGTCAAGCCGGCGCCGCCGAGGACGGCGTTGCGAGTGATGCGTGACCGGCGGCCGCGGCCGTACGAGCCCCAACATCAGCGCGGTCACCCCGGCCACCGATCTCCGACTGATTCTGCCGCCTGGGCGCACTGCTACCCCACACGGCTCACCGAGAACCGCCGGGGCGTTGTCACTGGTACGTCCCAAGATCTATACATTCCCGGCGCGCCCCCCCGACAGACTAGCCCGCGATACACCGGTTGGCCCAGCTTGACGAATCCACGCACGCTCGATAGCACGACCGCCGAGAGAGTTGGGCCATGGACTTGAAGCAGACCTCTGAAGAGCAGCAATTCCGCGCCAGCGTGCGGACGTGGTTGGCGATGCACTTGCCGCCCGGCTGGGGGACGCCGGCGTACCACGCTCCCGAGACGCCCGCCGAGCAGGTGGCCTTTGCCAAGTGGTGGCAGCGCACCTTGCACGACGGCGGCTGGGCCGGGATCACCTGGCCGATGGAATACGGCGGTCGCGGGGCCGGCGTTGTGCAACAGTTGCTGTACAACGAGGAGTATGCGCGCCTGCGCGCTCCCGACATTCTCAGCCTCAAGGTCGGCCTCAATCTCGTCGGGCCAACGATAATGGCCTGTGGTACGCCGGCACAGAAGACGCGCTTTCTTCCGCGTGTGCTCAGTGGGCAGGACATCTGGTGCCAGGGGTTTTCCGAGCCCAACGCCGGCTCCGATCTCGCTTCGGTGAAGACCCGCGCCGACTTGCGCGGCGATACCTTCCTCGTCAGTGGGCAAAAGACCTGGACCAGCGTCGCCCAACACGCGGACTGGTGCATCCTCGTCACGCGTACGACATTCGAGGGTCCGAAGCACAAAGGGCTCACCTTCCTGCTGGTCGACATGAAGAGCCCCGGCATCACGATCCGCCCGCTGCGCGAGATCACCGGTGACGCGTGGTTCAACGAAGTCTTCTTCGACGAGGTACGGGTGCCGCGCGACAACCTCGTCGGCGAGATCAACGGTGGCTGGAACGTGGTGCTGACGACGCTGGCACACGAACGCGCCGGTACGACGCCGCACGTCCGCCTGCACGGTGAGCAGCGCCGACTGGCTGAGCTGGCGCGCGCGACCGCCCGCAACGGCCGTTGCGCCGCCGACGATCCCATCGTACGGCAGAAGATCGCGCAGTCGGCGATCGAAACGGCGGTACTGCGCTATACCGCGTACCGCAATGTCACGATGGTGCAGCGCACGGGTCAACCCGGTCCGGAAGGCTCGGTGCTCAAGATCTTCTGGAGCGAGTTGGAGCAACGTTTGAAGGAAACGGCTCTCGAGATCCTCGGCTCCTACGGCCTGTTACCGAAGGGCGAAGCACGCGCCGTCGATGACGGGTTTTGGTTCTACGAGTTTCTGTGGTCGCGCGCCGCGACCATCTACGCCGGAACGTCAGAGGTGCAGCGCAACATCATCGCGCAACGCGTGCTCGGACTGCCGCGTTAGAAGAAGTCCTGAGTGCTGAGTGCTGAGTGTGACAACCGACCTCAGCACTCAGCACTCCGCACTCAGCACTGTTTCTCAGGGGCCGCGCTCCAACGCATGCTGGCTGAACATTTCGTCATTCATGCCGCTGTCGTACTTGATCTCCGTGAAGTCGACGGCGGTGTGGCTGCCACTCTGCACGTTCTGCATCTCCATGTGGAACGGCGTGGGAATGGCGCCGACCTTGCGGATATCGGTCGCCGTGAGCACTTTCGCGAGTTGGCCGGATTTGTCGTACATTTCGATTTTGACGATCGTCAGATCATCCATCGTCAGCCACGCCAGCAGCTTGCCGTACGCCAGGTCCTTGGCGACTGGCGTGAGCTCGATGACGTGGCAGGGCTGGCCGGCGACTGCCTCCTCGCGTAAGAGTTGTGCGCGGGCATCCTGCTCGCTCCAATCCAGGATCTCGGCGATGACGGCGAGATCCTCGTAGCTGAAGTCGGTGCCGACGAAGCTTTCACGTTTGGCGCCACCGCTGATCTGGCGCACACGTTTCAGCTCCGGGATGTAGAGCCATTGCTCGTCCTTGCCGTGCGGGTCGGCCCACTGCAGAAACCCCACGCCCTTCACGTCGGGGGGCGCCTCGAAGAACAAGAGGGTGCGCGCTTTGTCTTCCGGATATTTCTTGAGCGTGATGATCAGCTCGCGATGGCGTTCGCCGCCGCGGCGGTCGACGATGGTCAGCGTCAGGCGCTGCGCCCGGTCGCTCCACCTGCGGGTCGTCTGCCCGAGCGCGTGGGCGCGATCGAGCAGCTCGCGCGCAGTCGTCTCGGCGCGTACCGGTGAGACGAGACCCCAGAGAGCGAGCAACGACAGATTCACCACGAAGGGCACGAAGACCACGAAGAAACCACGGCCTGGGCAGGGCCTGGCGCGGAGGAGCATCGTCATGCGCGTGGCTGCTGGGTCAAGATCACTGACCTTGAAGACGGCCTTCGTGCCCTTCGTGGTGTCGTCCTCTCGGCGTACTCAGTTGACATTGCCAATCCCTACTCGGAGTTTCTCACGCCGGGCCGGCGTGCGAGGGTGCCGCGCCTTGACGCTGATACCACAGCAGTCCCGAATACACGTAGTGCACCCCAGATACCGCCGTGGTCGCCGCAGTGGCATACCAGGAGACCAGGTTCGGAATCGACATCGCCATGTCGGGACGCGCCAGAGTTCCCAGCGCAAAGACGATGGTGATCATCTCCATGCACGTATTGACCTTGCCGATGAGCGACGGCGCCACCTCCATCGGTGTGCTCATGAAGTAGATCGTCAGGTAGCCCGTGAGGATCACCACATCACGCGTCAGCACCAGGATCATCAGCCACGGGGGGATGACGCCCAGCCAGGTGAACATCACGAAGGAGCTCACGAGCAGCAGTTTATCGGCGAGCGGGTCGAGGGCGGCGCCGAGATCACTGCGAGTGTCCGTGAGCCGGGCAATCACGCCGTCGACGGTATCGGTAATGCCTGCGAGCACGAATAAAATCGTCGCCGCCCCGTAGCGGTGGCCGGTCAAAAGAATCAGAAACACCGGCACCGCAATGATGCGCAGCAGCGTGAGGAAGTTCGGGAGGGTCAGCATTGGTTTCGAGATCAGCGCGTATTCGTGAACCGCCGGTCACTCCTCAAGAGACACGCGCGCTGTTCGCGAGCTTACGCACCTGGCCGGCCAGCTTCGGCGGTACGAGCGCGGTCACTTCGACCTGTCCATCGAGATACTCCTCCTGCAACACCGTGCCGGCACGGTGCAAACGGGCGACGACGTCACCGCGGTGGGCTGGCAGCCAGACATGCAGCCGTTCGCGTCCGGACTGCAGAACCACATCGATCGCGGCCACCAAGGGCACCATGCCCTCTCCGGTGCGCGCCGAGATGACACAGCGGCGCGCTTCTCCTGCGGGGGGCCGGTGACCCACCGGCAGCAGATCGAGCTTATTGAGCACGGCGATCCGCGGCGTGCTGCCGGCATCGAGCTCCCGCAGCACCTGCTCGACGACTTCGGTCTTCTCCGCAGCGCAGGGATCGCTCGCGTCGATGACATGCAGCAGCAAGTCAGCCGTGCGCACCTCTTCCAGTGTGCTTTTGAACGCATCGACGAAGCCATGCGGGAGCTTGTTGATGAAGCCGACGGTATCGATGAGGAGCGCCGCGCCGCCGCTTGGCAGCAGCAGGCGCCGCACCGTCGGGTCCAAGGTGGCGAACACCTTGTCCTCCACCAGGACGCCCGCGGCCGTCAGGCGGTTCATCAGGGTCGACTTGCCGGAATTGGTATACCCGACCAACGCCACCATCGGGTACGGCACGCTGGCGCGGCTTTCACGATGCAGGCGGCGCGTCCGCGTCACCTCCTCGAGGCGCCGCCGCAAACTGGCAATGCGTTCGCGCACGCGCCGCCGGTCGACTTCCAGCTGCGTCTCACCGGGACCGCGGGTGCCGACGCCGCCACCGAGACGGGACAAATGCTGCCATTGCCGCGTCAGCCGCGGCAGCAAATACTGCAGTTGCGCCAGCTCGACTTGCAGCTTCCCCGCCAGACTATGGGCGCGCTGCGCGAAGATGTCGAGAATCAGCTGGCTGCGGTCGATGACCTTGACCGTGAGCGCGCTCTCAAGGTTGCGCTGCTGCGCCGGTGACAGCGCATCATCGAAGATGGCGACGGTCGCGCCACGCGCGCGGATCAGCTGCTGCACTTCGGCAACTTTTCCCGAGCCGATGAAGGTTGCCGGGGTGATGCGGCGCACCGTCTGCAGCGCCTGGCCCACGACGGCAACGCCGGCGGTATCCGCGAGACGTTCGAGCTCGCTCAACGATTCCGCGCCGCTCAGGACACCGTTGTGCTCGCGCGTTGTTCCGACCAGCACCGCCGCCTCACGCCCGTGGGCGCGGCCCGTATCACCGGCGCGCCGCGGCGTTCGCCGCGGGCGCTGGCGGTTTTCCGCATCGAGTGTCTGTGCGCTCACTGAAATGAGGTTACCCCGTTCCCGAACAATCGTTCAACCTCTTGCACCATGGTTTCGGTTGGCGCGACCTTGAGCTCGGGCGGCAGCGCAATCACCGTTTCCGTGCGGTTGGGCAGCAGCAAGTGCAGGAACGCGCTGCACGGACCGCGATGCCCGCTCAGTGTCTGGCGCAGCATCCGCAGGGCATCCTCGCTGGCATGCTCGGCGCGCAGGGCAAAATGGACTTGCTTGACCGACTTCTCGCGCGCGTCCACGAGCGACGTGATTTCGTCGGCGATGATCTGACAGCGCTCTTCACTCACCTCCAGCGTCCCGGTCACAAACACCGGCTCGTCGGAGTGGATGACCGTCTCGCATCGCCGGTAGGTCTCCGGCCACGCGATCACTTCGACGACGCCCATGCGGTCCTCGAGATTGAAGGTCCCGTAGCGATCGCCCTTCTTGCTGTTCTTGTACTTGAGGGTGTGAATGACACCACAGATCTTCACTTTGCTCTGGCCATCCCGATTGCGGAGGTCGGCGGTTGTGAGACCGGCGAGGCGTTTGAGATCGCGTTCATACTTGTCGAGCGGGTGGCCGGTAATGAAGAAGCCGATGGTGTCGCGCTCGGCCTTCAGCAGCTCCTTCGGCTCCCATTCCGGAAGCTCCGGCAAAGCCGGCGGCTGGCCGGCGCCGGCGGCGATGGCGCCGGGCGCAAACAGGCCCATCTGGTTCTGATCTTCCGGACGACTCCCCTGCCCCGCCCATTGGCACACGCGGTCCAGCCCTTCGAGCATGCGGCGCCGCGGCTGTCCGCTGAAATCGAGCGCGCCGCACTTGATCAGGCTTTCGATCACGCGCTTGTTGACCTGCTGGCTTTGGACGCGTTTGCAGAAATCGGCGAGTGAAGTAAACGCACCATCGTGCCGGGCGGTGATGATCGCTTCGATCGCCTTCGAACCCACACCGCGCACAGCACCGAGGCCGAAGCGGATGGGCCGGTGTCCCTTGGCATCCGGTTGGAGCACCGTGAAGTCTTCGTTGCTCTCGTTCACATCCGGCGGCAGGATGCGCATGCCACGCTCGCGGCACTCGGCGATGTTCTTGTAGGTCTTGTCGGTGTCGCCCATCTCCAAGGTCATCAGGCCGGCCATGAACTCTTCCGGATAATGTGCCTTGAGGTAGGCCGTTTGATACGACACCATCGCGTAGGCAGCGGAGTGCGACTTGTTGAAGCCGTAGGCCGCGAAGGTCTCCATCTGGTCGAAGATCTCGACGGCGAGCTTCTCGCTGAGCTTGCGCTCCACGGCGCGGGTCACGAAGCGCTCGCGCTCCTTGTCCATCTCGGATTTCTTCTTCTTGCCCATCGCCCGCCGCAGGTTGTCGGCGTCGCCCAGCGTGTAGCCCGCCAGCGCCTGGGCAATTTGCATCACCTGCTCCTGGTAGACGATGACGCCGTAGGTATCCTTGAGAATCGATTCCAGATTCGGATGGAGATACTTGATCGCCTCCTTGCCTTGCTTGCGCTGAATGAAGACGTCGACCATGGTGCGCCCGTCCTCGAGCTTGGCGTCGAGCGGGCCCGGCCGGAAGAGCGCCAGCACGGCGATAATATCTTCGAAGGTGGTCGGCCGCAGCTGGGTGAGCAACTTGCGCATGCCGCCGCTTTCCATCTGGAACACGCCAACGGCGTCGCCCTTGGCGATCAGCTTGTACGTGGCTCGATCATTGAGCGGCAACGTACTGAAGTCGACTTCGATGCCGCGCCCGTCACGCACGCGCCGCACCACACTGTGGATCATGGTCAGCGTCTTGAGGCCGAGAAAGTCGAACTTGATCAATCCGATCGCGTCCACGTCGGCGTACGGGTACTGCGTCATGACCGCGCCTTCTTTGTCGACGAAGAGCGGCAGGCTTTCGACCAGAGGTTCCGCGGCGATCACGATACCGGCGGCATGCTTGGAGACGTGGCGCAGCAGCCCTTCGAGACGGAAGGCATAGTCGAAGAGCTGCGCCTCACGGTCACCGCGCTCGCGCAGCTGTTGCAGTCGCGGCTCCATCTCCAACGCCTGCTTGAGCGGGAAATCCTTGCCCTGCTTGGGAGCAGGATAGAGCTTGGCCATGCGATCGGTGTCGGCGTATGGAAAGTCGAGAACACGTCCGACGTCCTTGATCGCTTGCTTCCCCTTGAGGGTTCCGAAAGTGATGATCTGGGCGACGCGATCCTCGCCGTACTTGTCGCGCACGTAGCGGATGACTTCGTCGCGCCGCTCAAAGCAGAAATCCATGTCGATATCGGGCATCGACTTGCGCTCCGGATTGAGGAAGCGCTCGAAGAGCAGGTGGTACGGCAGCGGATCGATGTCGGTGATGCGCAGTGCGTAGGCCACCAGGCTGCCGGCTGCCGAGCCGCGCCCCGGGCCGACCGGGATGCCCTGCCCTTTCGCCCAGTTGGTGAAGTCGGCGACGATCAAAAAATAGCCCGCGAAGCCCATTTTCTTGATGATTTCGATCTCTTCGTCGAAGCGCGCGTAATAGCCGGCCTCGCTGTCCGTCGACCATCCGTCTTGGCCGCGCAAGACGGCGAGGCGCCCTTCCAAGCCCTCGCGCGCCAGGCGATCGAGATGTTCATCGAGCGTCTCGTGCGGCGGCGTTGCGAATGCCGGGAACTGGTACTTGCCGAACGTCAGCTCCAGATCGCAGCGCGCCGCGAGGTCGACCGTGTTGGCAATAGATTCGGGATGCGCGCCAAACGCGGCGAGCATGGTCTGCGCGTCTTTGACGTAGAGCTGGTCGGTCTCGAAGCGCCAGCGTTTCTCGTCACTGAAGGTCTTGCCGGTTTGGATACACAGCAGGACCTCGTGCGCCTTGGCGTCTTCCTGTTCGAGATAGTGGCAGTCGTTAGTAGCCACCAGCGGCAAGCTGAGCTCGCTGGCGAGGCGGATCAGCTCGACGTTTGCCTTCTCCTGCAGCGCCAGGTGATTGTCCTGGATCTCGACGTAGTAGCGCCCGTCGAACATAGCGCGGTACTCTTCCATCACCGCGCGGGCGCGGTCCATGCTGCCGCTGGCGATCGCCTGGTTGACCTCGCTGGCCAGGCAGCCGGAAAGGGCGATGAGCCCGCCGTTGAATTCGCGCAGCAGCTCCTTGTCGATGCGCGGCTTGTAGTAGAAGCCTTCCTTGTAACTCAGGGTCACGAGGCGGCAGAGATTGCGGTAGCCCGCTTGGTTCATCGCCAACAAGATGAGGTGATGATTACCGCCGGCCTCGAAGTCATCGGTGCGCGACACGCCCTTGTCCTTGCGGCTCTTGGGGGCGACGTACATCTCGCAGCCGATAATCGGCTTGATGCCTTCGGCGGCGGCCTTCTTGTAGAACTCGACGGCGCCGAACATGTTGCCGTGGTCGGTGATCGCCACCGCCGGCATGCCCGCGGCTTTGACCTTGCCGATCAGCGCATCGATCTTGTTGGCACCATCAAGGAGCGAGTATTGCGTGTGAACGTGCAGATGAACGAA
>CAZTDK010000031.1:0-18225 GCA_964611965.1 uncultured Binatia bacterium (SeqCode)
GCAAACAGGACGCGTCGATCTCGCGGGGAGTGCATCACGATCGCTCGAACGATGGGCAATCGCATCCGAGGGACGATGATATGAACGCCCTTTGTTAGTCGGAGACACGGCGTGGCGTCTGGATCGTCGAGGTGGCGGACCCGATCTACCCAAGGTCCGGTCACATTCACCACGCGCCGAGCCCGTACGACAATACGGGCCTCCCCGAAGCGGCTCTCCAAGACGGCACCGACGATGCAGCCGTCCTGCTTGGTGAACTCCTTCAGTTCCATGTAGTTGGCCACAACGGCGCCTTCCTCGTGCGCCGCCAGGACTGTTTCAATTGTGAGGCGAGCGTCGTCGGTGAAGCAATCGTAGTAGAGCGCCGCGCCGCGCAATTCCTGCTGCCGGAGGCCAGGTTCGACGGTCCGCAATTCCTTGGCGCTGAGCATACGGTGCACGCGGATGTTGCGGAACACGGCGAGCAGGTCGTACAACCACATGCCCAAGCCGAGGGTGACGATGTTGACCGGATCACCGCGGTACACCGGGAAGAGAAACGCCAACGGTTCTACGAGGTGCGGAGCGAGTTGCCGCCGCAGCAGATCGCGTTCCCGGCAGGCGACGCGAACCAAGCGGAGATTGCCGTGTTGGAGATAGCGGATCCCTCCATGAATGAGCTTTGAGGACTTGCTGCTGGTTCCGCTGGCGAAATCCCCCTTCTCAATCAGCGCTACGCGCAGACCTCGCATCGCCGCATCACGAGCGACGGCGGCACCGTTGATGCCCCCACCGATGACCAAGATATCGAATGCCTCCGCTTGTAGGCGCTCGATATTCCGTTGGCGGACCTGGGGAGAGAGCGGAATGTGCACCGTCTCCGGCGTCACCTCGGGCCTGTGGCGCTGTGTGGTCATCTTACGTGCCCATCCCCACTCTCAGGGGTTCAATGCCCGGGCGATTGCTTGCGTCACCGCGGCAGTCGTCGGAACCGGCGCGCCTCCAGCCGCAACCGACGCTGCTCCGGCAAGTTGGCGGTCCCAAGCCACATCGACGCCGGCCGCTGCCACCACGAGCATCGCCGCTTGTGTGACCTCAGGACCAATGCCGTCACCCGGGATCAATGTAACTCGATGCGGTGTCTTCATTGAATCCGCGCGTGCCTTCGGGACAGTCGGGTTGGGCAGATTGCGATCGTCCAACGGGAGCCGATTTTGGAAGGGACGCTGGCCACAGGCCCTACCTCAGGCCGAGCAGCTTGTGGGTCTGCGGTAAGACCCGAACAGCGCTCAACGACCGCCATGCGACCTGATAGAGATCCGTGAGCCGCTCCGCAGCGATCATGGGGCGTCCCGTCGCGTCGACGATGGGTTGCACGAAGGCTGGAATCGTAGCGCGCACGGCCGCCAACATTTGGGCTGCCCGGTCGACATCCCCTTCGCTCGTTTCTGCATCGACCAGAATCTTGACATAGAGGTCCTTGCCGCGCGCGAGCTCGAGGAATTCGGCGTGGGCGTCCCAGAATTCGCCTTCCCCAGTGTTTGAGGGCAATTTGAGGTCCATACTGACAATATCCACCCACGGTAAAACTTCCCGCAAGCGACGCGGCAGGATGCCGTTGGTTTCCAAAAGAATGGGTAGATGAAATTGCCCCGCCTCCAGAAAGGCGGCGAGAAACTCGGATTGGACCAAAGGCTCGCCCCCGGTCAATGCGATGGCATCGATCGGCGCATCACTCGCAAGCAAGCGCCTCACGATCCCACTCAACTCGTCGGCACCGACCGGATTGGTCCGCACGGTGAACTCACCTCTCGGTTCGGAGAGCGTGTACGTAGCCGTACGTTCGAGGCTGTCTGGTGTATCGCAGTAGCGGCAGCGAATGTTGCACCCGGCCAAGCGCACGAACAGGTGGCGACGCCCGACGTAGGCCCCTTCGCCTTGAAAGGAAACGAAAATCTCGGAAAGGTAGCCGGGTTTCACCTTCTAATGTGTAACACAGGGCATCCAGCTGAGCCACCGCCGCCGCTTGTCGCTGTTCCGTCGAGCCTGGTTGTCGCGGGGCTCAGCCGCCGCACCCGAATAGTGCAGTGTTCACTGCTTGCGTGACCCATGCGACGTCGACTGGGGCGCTAGTGGGAAAAGCCTCCGGGCACTCGGAAGCGGGAACAATGCCGAGGACGATGCGCACCATTGCGACGAGCTCATTGACAGTGACGCCGCCGCTGGCGTCAGCTAGCGGCGCGATAAGGTGTGATAGGTGACCCGCTCAATCCGTCTCTCGCCGAGTGCCGCCCGTACCTGAGGACTCGTGAGTGCCGCCAGCTCGCCTTCGCATTCATAGTCCGGTGGCCGCCAGCGGCGCGCTTCGCTGTCGGGGAGCGACGCGTGGGAATATACTTCCGTGACCCCTGGTGCCAACGACGCGATAACGCCGAGCAGATACGGCTCGGTCATATGCCCACTTTGATGCAGACCAAACATTTGATCCGGATAGCGGATACCGTGGGCGTCGAGACGCGGTGCGGCAAACGCCGTCAATCGCCGGAAGGTCAGGGATTCGCTGACCTTGCGGACACGCTCGCGCCGATCGAGACCCAGGGAGATACGGAGCGGCTCGCGCGGCAGGCGCACCGCGCGGATGCCGTAGCGTGCGGCGACGCGCACAAGAATGCCCAGCACAGTAGGATGCACATGGATGTTGAGATGGCCGTCGACGTGCGACAGTGGCAAGCCGGTACGCAGATATTTCTCGAGCTGCGCGCACATCTCACGTTCGAGCTGGGCGCGAATGCCGGGCGCAAAGAAGTAGCGGAAGCCCACGGTGACGGGATTGGTGCGAAACATTCCTGCGCTATCGACCAACCCGGGGATGGCGCTCGGCGGCAGGGTGGCGTGTCCTTGCACCAACACGAGATGGAGCCCAACCGATAACGTCGGCGTCGCGCGCGCCAGCTCCACGGCTTCGTCGACGGCGGCGCCGTTGACCATCAAGCTCGCGTCCGTGAGCACGCCCTCGCGATGCGCACGGATGATCCCGGCGTTGACACCCGGGGACAGTCCGAAGTCATCAGCGGAGACGATCAGGCGGCGCTGCATCTGGACGACATCTCAGACAATGCGAATGCGGGATGCGCAGTGCGGAACCGTTCATATGCCGTTCCGAATTCCGCATTGATCAGGAGGCCGTCTGTTTCACCGCCTCGGCGTCGGGCAGCTCGGGGCGCGCCGTCAGTTGCTGCCGTGACAGGATCAGCAGCCCGATGACCGCCCAGGTCAATTCGCGGATGCGGCGCAAGATGCCGACGGCCAACCCTTTCGCGGGATCCAAACCGAGGAGCGTAAAGATCAGGACCTTGCCGCCCTCTTGTGTCCCCGCCTTGAACGGGACGAAGAACAGCATTCCGTCGATCGCCACCGACAAGACTTCGATCGTCAAGGCGCGGTGGACGTTCACCTCCACATTGAGAAACCACAGGATCAGGTAGATCTCGACGACCCCCATACACCAGCCGGCGAAGAAGCTTGCCACCGACAGCGCGAACGCGCCGTTTCCATTGACGTGCACGCGCGCGATTTCCTCGTCGAGGTGCTGCAGCCGGCGCATCAGCTCGGGGGCGCGCGCCGATAGCCCCAAACGCTGCGCCACCCGCAGCGCCGGCGCAAACATTCCGCGGCGCTGCACGAAGAGCAGGATAGTCGCTCCGGTTGATACCGCCGCCAGCCCGGCGAGGAGGCCGTAGTGAATCGGATCCGGCAACGGGGTCTCGTCCAAGATGATACCCAGACCGAGGATGACGAAGGCGATCTGCGCGATGGTCTGACTCAGCTTGGCTACTGCCACCGAGGCGACGAGCGCGGTGCCCGTCGCTTGCCCGCGCAGAAAGCGCGTGCGGACAAACTCACCACCGAGCGTCGCCGTCGGCGTGACGTAGTTGACCGCATCGCCGGACACGCGCGCCGCCAGCAGCTGTCCGAATGGAATTGGCGGGCGCGGGCTGGGAAACGCCGCCAGCCATCCGGTGGTGTTTGCCGCGTACGACACCGTTTCCTGGAGTACGATCGGCACGATGCCCCAGCCGACCATCCGGAGATTGTCGGCTACCGTCGCCGCGCCGAGCTCGCGCACGAGGAATGCCAGCAGGACGAGGCCTGCAACAAGGAGAATCCGTTCGACGATGCGTAGTGCCCGCGTGGTGAACATGGAGGTTCCCGTTCTTCTCGCGTCAACCGCTCCGCCCTCACGGCGTCGCGCCGCTGGTCCGACTCACTTCGCGTCGCGCCAGCGGTAGACCCAGATGATGCCGATGGCAAACAAATAGGTGCCGAATGCCGTGCCCCAGAAGAACCAATACAGTCGATCGACCAGCGCCAGCGCGACCAGCAGGTACGCGAAGTCACGATTCATGAGCGCTTCCATGCCGCGCAAGAGATGTTGGCGCAGCTTACCCTTGAAGGATACCGGCGTGCCGCCGCTGCTTGCAAAACCGGGACGGCGGACGAGGAAGAAGTACGTGACCACGGAAGTACATGCAAAGCCGCCGAGCAGGATCCCGATGAGCAGCCCGTAGTGCCCCTCTGGATTCTGATGGTACAAGCCGATGGCCAAACCGATGAAGATGGCGACGTGGACGATATTGTCAGTGATGACGTCGAACTTCTGGCCGAACGACGACTCGCGAAACGTCAGGCGCGCAACTTCACCGTCGCAGCCGTCGATGATGGTGGTACACAGAAACAGCAGCGTTCCGGCGACGCTGCTCCAATACGTGCCCACTGCCAACAACGCCGCCGCCAGCAGCCCCGTGCTGGTCCCGATGATGGTGATGTGATTCGGTCGCAGGCGCGTGCGACGCACCAGCCAGCGGCTGATGCGCAACGAGACGCGGCGATCGATCCAATGCGCGAGGGGACCGTCGCTCGCCGCGCTGTCGGCGCGTAGTCGACGGCACAGCGCCGCCTCGGCTTCCGTCACGGACCGGTCGTCGCTGATCGGCGCACACAACTCCTCGCCGAGCGACACGCGCTCCCCACCTTGTGCGAGCAATTCCGCCCACAGCCGCTCCGTGGCGCTGCTCGTCAAACTGTCGGCGTCAACGGCCCCGAGCATCGACGGGCGACAGGAAGCCAAGGCATCGCCGCTGGCGCCGCCGAAGAGCAGTGGTCGGCCGTCGAGCGGTACGGCGTGCACGCGGTCGAGCGTCGCCGGCGTCAACAATCGGTCGCTCGGGATGACCGTGACATCCGAGCCCTCGATCGTGGGGACGACTTCCGTGACCTCGACGGCGCGGGTACGCTCGTCGCTGCGTAGCAAGGCGCGCAGCTCCGCGGTGTACTCGCGGCCAACGACCACGATGCGATCGAAGTCGGCGCGCAACGCCGCCAATACCGTGCGTTGGATCAGTGGCAAGCCCGCGACCTGCCGGAAGCTCGACGCGTTCGGTGGAAGAATCAATGCAGTTTTCACGAGTGTTCGCAGCTCCTCTCCAACCCATCGCTGGACACGGGAATGTCGAGCGCGCGCGCGTGCTGGGCTCCCGATGCATATGCCAGGTTGAGCATGCGCACACAGAGCTCGGCTTCCGCCTGGTTCGTGCCAGACCTGGTGGGATCGTCCAGCTCCCGGTGAAATTCCTGAATGACGCCGGAGAACCAGTCTGGATGGTGCGAACCCGCGGAGAGCGCCGTGGTCAACCGGCGTGCGTGTTCGGTCCCATGCCTGTGCACCACCACGCGGTCGTCGTCGACCGTCATAGCACCGTCATCACCGACGAGCTGCCAGCGGGTGCGGCGTTCGTTGGCCGCCCACGTCAACCGGATCTCCGCCGTCAGTGTCGGAAACTCGATCGCACACAACGCGGTATCCTCAACTTCCGCATCGACATACCGGCGGCGTTCGAGCGTCGCGCGGATGCGGAGTGGGCGTTCCTGCGCCAGTGCCAGCAAGAGATAGAAAGCGTGCCAGCCGTGATCGACGAGAATGCCGCCACCGGCTACCGACGCCCGCACCCGCCAATTGTCGCCGGTTGCCGCGGCGCAACCGTTGCGCGCCGTATCGAACGAGATGGTCCGCAATGCGCCTACGGCACCGTCCGCCAGCAGCTGGCGGACGGTGCAGAATGCCTCCGAGTACTTCCAATTGTGGACGGTGTGCAGCACGATGCCGGCGCGGCGCGCGGCGCTTCGTAGCACCCGATACTCATCCCACGACGTGGTCAGCGGCTTCTCGCACAGGACATGCACGCCGGCGTGCGCTGCGGCCATGATGGCGGCAGCGTGCGCCCCCGGCGGCGTCGCGATATCGACGAAGTCGATCCGCTCACTGCGCAGCAGCTCGTCGGCGGTGGCGTAGGTGCGCACGCCGGCGATCAACGTGGTCGCGAGCGCGCGGCGCTCCCGATCGGGGTCGGCAACTGCCACGATCTCGACGTCGTTGTCCGCTTGCCATCCCGGCACGTGTCCGCTGGCGGCAACGTTGCCGAACCCGATGATGGCGCCGTGACGGGCGGCGGTTGGCCGCGCGGCGATCATTGACGGTAACGGCCCGACTGCGCTACCTCGGCGAAGACTTCATCCAGAATCGCCACGCCATCCCGCGCTTCGGCTTCGGTCAGAATGAGTGGCGGGTTGATGCGGACGCGCGAGAAGTAACCCATCAGCAGCAAGCCGCGACGCAAGGCGCCCAGAAAGATCTGTTCGCTCACCGCCGGCGCCAGCGGCTCCTTGGTGGCGCGGCTCTTCACCAAGTCGAGGCCGAGTAGCAGCCCGGCGCCCCGGACGTCGCCGATGAATTCGTACTTCTCCTGCAAGCCTCGCAGCTCGTCGAGGAGCACCGCGCCAACCCGCTCGGCATTGCTGACGAGATCCTCGTCAATGATGGTTTCGATGGTGGTCAGCGCGGCGGTCGCGCCGAGTGGATTGCCACCGTAGCTCGATGACGACGAGCTTGGCTTGGCAAACGGATACGCGGCGGTGATCGCGTCGGTCGACACCAGTCCGGTGACCGGGAAGCCGCATCCAAAGCCCTTGCCGATGGTCATGACGTCTGGTTGTGTCTCGGTATGCTCGCAACCGAACATCATCCCGGTGCGGCCGAAGCCGGTAATCATTTCGTCGCAGATCAGCAGCGCCTCGTTTTCGTGTGCGATGTCGGCGACGCCAGGCAAGAACTCGGGCGGCGGAATGATGTTGCCCGCGGTGCCTTGCATCGGCTCGATGAGCAGCGCGGCGATCTGCCCGCCGGTCGTCGTCTTGATGGTTTGCCGGATGAAGTCGAGACAGAACATCCCGCAGTCGGGATACGTCAGTTTGAATGGGCAGCGGTAGCAGTCGGCGTACGGTACGAGGTGCGTTCCCGGTGCGAGCGGACCCCACTTCTGCTTCCACTCGTCACCGATGAGACCCATCACGCCACCGGTCTTGCCATGGAAGCCGCCCCAGAAGCCGACCACTTCGAACTTCTTGGTGTACGCCTTCGCGAGCCGAATGGCGGCCTCGACGGCTTCCGAGCCACCACTGTACAGCTGTGTCCGCTTGAGGGCGCCCGGAGCCAGCTCGGCGATCAGCTTGAGCAGCGCCAGCCGCGGCTCGGTGGTGAAGCTGCCGACCGCGAGGCGTTCGATCTGGCTCGTCAGCGCTTTGACGAAACGCGGATGCGAGTGGCCCAGGCTGGCCACCGCCACACCGGCAAAAAAGTCGAGATATTCGTTGCCGTCGGCATCGATCAGCGTGCACCCTCGTCCCTCGGCCATGGCGAGCTGCGAGAGCTGCGCGATGCGTTGAATGCCGGGGGCAATGTACTCGCCTTCGGCCGCTACCAAGGCTTGTGAGTGTGGTCCGGGAAGAGATGCCCGGGCCGGCGCGCTTTTCGATGCAACTTTCACGATTCCGTCGCTTTAATTTGCGCTAGCACGTATGCCGCAATTTCCCCCGCGGCCCGAGCGCGGCACGGAGCGTAGCTGGGCCAATCATTCAAGTCAATTAAGGTTAACTCGCCGTTCACCCCAACGACACAATCACCGCCGTAGACCTCCACTCCGAGAATGTCGGCGGCGCGCCGGCCCAGCGCGTCGATACGCCGCGCAGTTTCCTTTGGGGTTTCACCGCCGGCCGTCGGTGGGACACAATGAAAGAAACCACCGCGCACGGCGTAGAACTTCAGCACCGTACCGGCGATGTGTCGTTGCACGACGGCGCTGGCGATGCCGCGCACCTGGAAGCGCCGCAGCGCGTCGCGCGCGGCGTTCATGTCGGCCACATACACCACGTCGTCCGCCTCCGTGGCGTGCACGTCGCCGCGCTTGACCCACGCGCCCGCGGCGCTCACCCACGCCGGCACGCGCGTCGCCTCGGTGGTTGCCAGCAACGCGGTCTCGGGAAACGCCACATCCGTCTGGGCAAACGCGGCGACGGTGCGATGGCGCTGGCAATTCAAGATGCCCTCGGGGCGATTGATGATGCGCACGCCGCGCACGGCCCACTGTTGCAAGCGATCCAAGGCGCGTCCGCCCTGCGCCATCGTAAAGACCACGGTTGCGTCGGTCGCGACCGGCCATACCTCGGCGTCCGCGCCGCATACATCTGCCGCGTGTCCGCGCTCGCGCAGCCGCGCCGCGGTCATCTCGAGAATGGCGCGATCGTCCTCCACTTTCCCGGGCGAGAATTCGGGCTCCCGCGATATGCCGAGAAACCGGCTCATGCGGCGAATCCACTCTCGACGAATGCGGCGGCAACGGCGATGTCCTCGGGGCGATCGACGTCGACCGCCTTCGGCACGCGCGCGCCGTAGATGCGATAGCTGCGCGCCAACAAGTGGCGGAGGAACTGGCGCAACGCGGTGAAGCGCTGGGCCCGCGCCGCGGCCATCTCGGCAAAGATCGCGGCATCGAAGACGTAGAAGCCGGCGGTCACGACGCCGCTGGCGCGCGCCTCGTCGCCGAGCGCGCCGATACGTCCGTCCGCGGCGAGCTGCGCCCACAACGGCTTCTCATCGTCGACGAAGCTGCTCAGCGCCAGCACACCATGTGCGTCTGCGTGTTGCGCGGCAGCATCCAGGAACGTGTGCAGCACCTGCGGCGCAAAGATGGCATCAACCGTGAGCAAGACGAAGCGCCCGTCGCCAAGCAACGGACTGAGCGTGAACAGACTCTCCATCGAGCTCGGCGTAGTCCGGCGCACGAACTCGAAGCGCAGCTCCGGCCAACGTTGCCGGCAATGCTCCTCAATGCCGTGTGACTGCTCGTTGACGATACACGCCACGTGGTCCAGTCCAGCCGCCGCGATCGCCGCAATCGCATAGTCGACCAGCGGCATCCCCGCGACCGGCACGAGTGGCTTCGGTTGGGTGAAGCCGGCGGCGCGCAGTCGCTCGCCTTGTCCCGCGGCGATGATGGCGGCTTTCATGCAACCAACGCCTCCACCTCGGCCAGCGTGCGCAACCGCACATCGACGAGCTCCGGGGTCCGGCATGGCGGCGTCGCGGCACCGACGAGCCAGGCGCTGCGCAGGCCCGCACCGTGCGCCCCGACAACGTCCTTCTCGAAGGAGTCGCCGACGTAGAGCGCCTCCGCCGGATCGCAGGCAAGCTGCTCCAGCGCCAACGCGAAGATCTTCGGGTCCGGCTTGCTCACCCCGACACATGCCGAGTCGACGATGGTGTCCAGGAGCGGCGCAAACCCGGCGTCATCAAGAATGCGCGCAACGTTGCCGTAGAAATTGGAGACGACGCCGAGGGCCACCCGCCCGTACAGGTGACCAAGAACCGTGCGGCTGTCGGCCAGCGCGGTGCGCGAGGCGTGCATGAAGGCGCCCACAACCTGTGCCGCGACCGCAGGTGCGGCGAGACCCAGATGCTCCAGTTGCCGGGCAACGTGGAACTCCACCAATGTTTGCAAGTCGAACCTGGCGACTGTGGGGTCGCGATATCCGCAGCGTGTCGCGTAATCGAACGCTTCTCGAAAGCGCTCAAACGACAGCTCGACGCCGGCCGCACTATAGAGCTGCAGGAAGCGCGGCAACCAATGGCTGCCCGGCCCATCCAGCGTGCCACCATAGTCGAACAAGATCGCGCGCAGTTGCATCGGCGCATTGATAAAGCAGGCGGCCGGTTGTGGGGCAACAGCCTGCGGCCGGCGGGCCTGCGGCCAGCGTTTCTTCTATGGCCCGTTCCCCCTTCGGGGAGCCTCAGGACAGGATTGGTCGCTCGGGGCTGCCAGGTTCGATTCCCCCTCGCCAAGGGCCGCACCCCCGACAGCTGCGAGTCTCCTTGCTACTGGGAACATGTTGTGGGTGAATCAAGTGTTCGCGACCGCATGACAGAGCGACTCAACGAGGAGCGGTCGCGATGGGACTTACGGTCCGAGGCCCTGCCTCGCTAGTGTTTTTCCGTCGGCGCGGTGACGGCTGGCTCGACGATGCCGACCACAGGAATCGTCAGCAGCGGTTGCCGGGGGTTCTGTGTGTGGATCAGCACGGATTCCTTGAAGCGCCCGAGGGGAGCGTGCGGCTTGATGGCAACGCGGAGCATGGCCGGCGTTCGCTGTGCGGCGAAGCCACTGATGCCGGCGTCGAGGACCGTTCCCGTAGTTTCGGCCGGGCCAACCGCTGTCCCCTCGGGAATCACGAGACGTGCGGCAGTGGCGGCGGGCTCGCCGCGATGCACGTGGCCGATGTAGAGCTGGGGCGGCTCCGCCGCGACCACCGCGTCAATGTCCGCAACCAAGGTCAGCGTCGTGACCGGCTGCACCGGGTCATTCGAATATACCGTGATCGTGCGCCGCTGCGGCCCATGCTCGTGCGTGGTGTCGTAGGTGACCTCGATGCGGCCCTCCGCGCCCGGTGGAATCACCCGAGGTTGCGGCAACGCTACGGCGCAACTGCAGCCGGCGCGCACATTGTCGATGCTGAGGTCGAGGCCGCCCGTGTTGCGAAAGGGGTACGCATAGATCACCGAGCGCCCGGCTTCGACGCGGCCCACTGCGTGGGTGGTTTCCGCGAACGTCAGTTTCGGTGGCCGGCGCGGCGACGCCGACGTACCGTCAGGGACGCAGGAGACGCAAAGGAGGGCAACCCCTGCCGCCACCACTGAGAGGAAGCAACGAGACGTCATGCCGGATCTCATCACCGCAGCATATCGAACGCGCAGGCCCACGGCGATCCAACAGAGAACGGACCATGGAAAGGATGCCGCCCGCAGGCCCCTAGGGGAGGACGGCGATAATGCCGGCCGGGCCGCCGCTGCCGCCGCTGATCTTCATTGGCAATGCGATGAGCGTGGCCCCTGCTGCAGGCAGCCGGTCGACGCGCGCGAGGTTTTCGAACCCCGGCTTGTTCGCCCCATTGATGATCCGGTGGACGATGAAATCTTTGGACTGTCCGTAGTCCATGCTGGCGGTGTCAACGCCGATGGCGGCAATGTCACGTTGCGTAACCAGAAAGTCCGCCGCGTCTTTGGAGAACCCGGGAAAGTGCAGGTTGGCGACATCGCCACGCTCGCCCGTGCCAAGATAGTGGGCCTTGTCGCTCCAGTAGCTGCCCCAGCCGCTGAACATGATGACGATGGCGCCGCTTGGTACCCGCCCGTTCCGCTGCTCCCACGCGGTGATGTCGTCTACCGTGAGGCGGTAGTCACGATCGGCAGCGGCTTGTGCGCGGACATCGATAACCACCGCCGGCCCAATGCACGAGCTCAGAGGCACGGCGTCAGCGGTGCGCTTGCCCTGCGCGAAGTGGATCGGTGCGTCCATATGCGTACCGCCATGCTCCGCCATGCAGACGTTGTTGGCCGCGTACCAATAGCCGGCGGGGGTCATGCCGTAAGACACGCGCTCCATCGTGAAGCTCTCGGCCGTGGGCCAGTAGATGGTGTCGGGGCCGAAGGTATACGACAAGTCGACGACCTTGTTGAGGTCGAGCGCTGGGGCGCCCGGCCGTTGCGCCGCACAACCGGCGAAAATGCCCGCCACGAGGATAGATGAAAGCAAACGCAACATATACCGGCGTAGGCTATGGAAGGCGGCCCGGGCAGTCAATCTGCAGCATGGAGCCAGCCCGTATCATTAGAAGCCCATGTTCCTACGCCCCCACGTGCTCACGCTTTCGCAGCCACACCTTGACCGCACCGTCGGCACCGGAGGCATCCGGCAGCCGTTCGAGGCGTTCGACCAACTCACCGCCTTCGCGTTCGAGCCAGCGCGGGATCACCTCACGCAGCACCCCGCGCCCGCCGGGACTGCCGTGACCCTTGCCGTATACGATGCGCACGACGGGTTCACCGAGACTGTGCGTGTGCCGCAGGAAGCGCTCGGTCTCGTCGATCGCCTGGCGCACGCCGCAGCCATGGAGATCCAACGTCGGGGCGATACCGAGAAGCTCGCGGAGCGTCTGCCGCAGTTGCGCCAACCAGGTGCGATCCATCCGTTCCACTTTCGACAATCAACCGTTGCTGGGTGTCACCGGCTGATTGCTTCGATATGGTAGCGATCCACATCGGCACGGTTCTCAAAGGTTACGGAGAAACGCCCGATGGCTCCGGGGCCGATGACTTCGGCCGCCGGCTCGGAGTCGGCGCTGACGAGCACGGCTCCGGCACGATCGAGCGCTTCAACGTGCACGTATACCTGGCGGGTTGCGCCCGCACCCCGATTGACGAGCACACCGCTGACCGTAACCGTCCGCTTGTCGGCACTTGGCACTTCGGTGAGATCCGTGATGCCGATGTCCGGCCGCTGAACCGGTTTAATTTCTTCCTCGTAAAGCGGTGGTGGCGGTGCCGCCGCCGCCGATGCTGCGGTCGGTGGCCGCGCCGGTGGTGTGCAGGCGCCGAACCACAGGCTGGCCAGCGCAAAGACATAGAGATTGGCGGTGGCACCACTACGCATAGCAGTACTCTACGGCGTCAGCGCCTGCTGCACCAGCGGCAGCGCTGCCGTGACCAGAGCTCCGACAAACGTGCACGCCGGCCGGCGCTTGACGGACGTATTGTGTGCGGCGTATACGGCCTGCCGTCTTGTGCTGACACGTTGAGCGTTGATTCCCCTATCCCCCGGTTACAGGAGCGCCCATGAAATATCTTGTTCGTCTTCGCCTCGTCTTGGGACTTGCTGCGGTTGGGGCATTGTGGAACGGCTGCGGCGAGTCCACGGAGCCTGGTCCTGCCCCCGCCACCCAGCACATTCAAAACGTCTTCATCATCCTGCTGGAGAACAAATCGTTAGCCGAGGTGAAGGACAGTCCAAGCGCGTCGTACATCGCCAATACGCTGTTACCGGCGTCCTCGTCTGCGGAGAGCTACCGCGGGCCGAACGGCGGCAATCTGCACCCCAGCGAGCCGAACTACATCTGGCTGGAGGCTGGGGACAATCTGCAAATCAGCAATGACAACGATCCGGACCAGAACCACCGCCCGCAAACCGATCACCTGGTGACCTTGCTCGAGGAGCAGGGCATCTCCTGGCGCTCCTATCAGGAGGACATCAGTGGAAAGGACTGCCCGCTGGTCAGCGTCGGGCACTATGCACCCAAGCACAATCCAATGGTGTTCTTCGACGACGTCATCAACTACGACCCGCAGTTGATGACCGCCGATCCGCTGGCGCCGCGCTGCCTCGCCCACGTGCGGCCACTCGATGAGCTGCGCACCGACCTGCAGAGCGGTACCGCGGCGCGCTACAACTTCATCACGCCCAATCAGTGCAACGACATGCACAGCGAATGCGCCCCGCTGAACGACGAAATCAAGCAGGGCGACAACTGGCTGGCGCAATGGATTCCCGTGATCCAGCAATCGGCGGCCTATCAGCATGGAGGCGCGATCTTCATCACCTGGGACGAGGCGGAGCTCGTGGCCGGCTGCACCAACGCCAATTGCCCGATCGGCATGATCGTGCTGTCGCCGCTTGCCAAAGGCGGCGGATACACCAACACGATTCCGTACGATCACAGCTCGACGCTGAAAACGATCCAGGAGATCTTCCAGATCACGCCGTTACTGCGGCACGCGGGCGACGCGGGCGTGAGCGATCTCAGCGATCTGTTCGAGACCTTCCCGTAGGCCCTGCGGGCGGCGTCTTTTTTATGGGCCGCTCCCCGTTAGGTCGCTGGGGGCTGCCACGTCCGAAAGGTTGTTTCGCTGGTCGATGAGCCGCTTGACCCGAATCAGGCCAGCCTGCGCCTGAGAACACATTGGATACCACCGGCACACGGCCGGATGCGGGCAACACGATCTTCATCGTCGTGTGCGCCAGGATGTCGCGCCGGACGTCGATACCAGGCATCACGCGCACCAACTCCATGCCGCGCCTGGTCAGCTGGAACAGCCCTACATGGGTTGCGTAGAAGACGTGCTTCCCGGCTTCCACCGCGCGGCGGCCGTTGAAGGTTATCTCGTCGACACGATCAACGAACTTGGGCGTGCCTGCTTTCGCCAAGCGGAGCTTCGCATCTTCGACAGCGAATTCGCCGTGTGCCATCCACGCGGAGACGAAGACGATGGTCTTGGCTGCCTCGGTGAGGTCGATGAAGCCGCCCGGCCCGACGTAACCGCGTGGGCCCGCGCCACGTTTGGACACGTTGACGTTGCCGTGGCTGTCCACCTGCAACGCGCCGAGACACGTGGCATCGAGCTTCTGGTTACACAGCTTGAACATCTCCGCCGATGAAACGATGCGCTGCGGATTCAGTGCCGCGCCGAAGTAGAGGCCCGGAGCCGGCAAGCCGCCGACCACGCCACTCTCGACGAGGAAGGTCAGATCGCCCAGCCGTCCCGTCTCATAGATGACCCGGCACACTTCCTCCGGGAAGCCGACTCCAACATTGACGTAAGCGCCCTGGTGAACGTTGCCCAGCACGGTCGCCGCCGCTAAGCGCGCCACGGCGTCGTCGGCCGCTGTGCGCCGCGGCGTGACGCCGGCAAGCCAGTTCACGAACTGCATGCGGGCAAAGCCTTCCGCGATGGAAACGTCGCTCTGCGTGGTAATCGCCGGCCAGTAGTTGCGGTGAAACACGCCGACGGTTTGCTCGGTGTCCGGGTGATAGACGACCGCGTCGACGAGCTCAGCCGGGAGGTAGATAGAGTCCCGGTCTTCCTCAACGATGCAACCGACGTTGGCGATCACCCGGCCATGGTTCCGCTTCGCCGCGCGCGCGATCTCGCGGCTCTCGCCGATGGTGGCGCAATGCCTCAGGTAGAGATTGCCGTGCCGATCCGCTGCCGGCACGTTGAACACCGCCACGTCGATCTTCGGAATGCGGTAACGCAGCTGGTCGCCTTCGGCGCTGACGAGTTGTTCGGTTGTGGAGCCCCCGATCGCCGTACCTGATCCGACGCGTGGATCGAGGAACGTCCCGACGCCGGTCGTGCTGAGGCACGAGGTGTGGCCACGCCCCAGCGCATCGAAGAGCAATGCCATGACTCCGAGCGGCAGACACTGCAGCTCGCATTTCCCGACTTCGGCGAGATCGAGCATCGCCCGAAACGTCTCGAAGTGGCCGGTGATCAGCCGCGTACAGAGCCCGGGCCGTCCAAGTTCCTCCAGCGTGCCCGGCGCGATGCCGCGCCCGCCATGGCCGCCCAGGTTCATGAGCGTCAAGCCGGCGGGGTGGCCGGTCTTCTCAAAGGCTTCGCGAATTGCCCAGTAGATGATCGAAGCATGTTGTTGGGCTGCGAGGCCAGACTCCGCCACCACGTCCCCGTCGCGAATCAACTGCACGGCGTCGGACGGGTTCATGAACTTCGGATTCTGCGGGAGCGGCGTAGGATAGTGCGTGTCATGCCGCACCAGGGTCAGTCCCCAGCGGGCCAGTTGCATCACCGTGCGTGTCTCATCCCACAAGTTCATCGGCCTGCGGCCGGCGTCCTCTCTATTGTCCGCTCCCCCCTTCGGGGGGCCTCAGGGCAGGATTGGTCGCTGCGGGCTCCCGAGTCCGACGGCCTGTGGACATGCAAGGCAAGAATGGCACCACTCCGCGCCGCACCTGACATTCGACCCCATCGCGACGCGGTCTCTCGGAATTGACAAGGATGAGCGGCAACTGCTGCCGGTTTCGCGAAGTGGGCCCGTATGCTGCGCCTCCCGACCCAACTGCAATCGGGATTGGTTTCGTCTCGGATCGAGACTTTGCCATCCCGCACGGTCCATCGCGGACCACAGACTTGCTTGCGCCGCGGTGTTCAGGTACCCCTTCACCTGCCCAGGTTGCCGCGGGTACTTTGTACCATCCCTCAAGGAGGAACAGTGAGAACTCTTCGATTGAGCGCCGTCATGCTCATGGCGTCGTTAGCTACCGTGTTGTCCGCCGCTGCTGACGACGCACCGGTTGCGGCGCGCGTCAACGGGACCCCGATTCCCAGCGCGCAAGTCGATAAGCTGGCTCAGCGCATGGCCGCCGCACAGGGGGGCGCACCCGATGCTTCCAAGCAACAGGCACTACAGGCGCTGATCGACATTGAGGTGATCACGCAGCAAGCCAAGGCTGAGAAGATCGACACGCCAAGTGCCGAAGTGGACCAACGCCTCGGCGAGCTCAAAAGCCACTATCCCAACCCGGAAGCGTTCCAACAGGCCCTGGCGGCCAACAACGCGACCGAAGCCGAGCTGCGCAACGATTTGACGCGCACCGCGCTCGTGCAGAAAGTGCTCGACCACCACGTCACCGTGACGCTCGCCCCCGACGCCGCCGAGCAGTTCTACAAGGCGAACCAGGACAAGTTCCAGCACCAGGCCGAAGTGCGTGTCAGCCATATCCTCTTCGCCGTGCCGGCCGAGGCGGACGGCAGCAGCGCCAAGCAACACGCGACTGAGACGCTGGCGCGCATCAAGAAGGGTGAGGACTTTGCGACGCTCGCTAAGGAATTGTCCGACGATCCCGGTTCCAAAGACAAGGGCGGCGATCTCGGCTTCGTCGCGCACGACGGTGTCGTCAAGGAATTTGCCGATGCCGCCTTCGCCCTCAAACCCGGGCAGGTTAGCGACGTCGTCAAGACACAGTTCGGCTACCACATCATCAAAGTTACCGACACGCGTCCTGCCGGTGTGGCGACGCTGGCGGAAGTCAAGACGGAGCTCGAAAGCTTCCTCCAGGACCAGGAGCGCGACAAGCAACAGCAAGCCTACGTCGAAGGACTCAAGAAGAAGGCGAAGATCGAAATCGTCGAGCCGAAGAAGTAGCCCTGCGGGCGGCGTCTCTCTATGGCCCGCACCCGTTGGTCGCTACGCGGTGCCGTCCCAAGCATCTGACTAATTCGCGGCATGGGATCGCTCGCCGGCGCATAGATCCGCCCCTCCGCGAGCTGATGTGGTAGGCTCGGTGCCATCACAGGGAGGACTCACCATGGCATACGAGCACGTGCTGGTGCGTGAAGGGACTATTGCCAGCATCACTATGAACCGCCCGGAGCGGCGTAATGCGCTGTCGCTGGCGATGATGACTGAGCTGATCGATGCCCTGCGGACGCTGGCCGCCCAGCCGCAGACGCGTGTCATCGTCCTGGCGGGCAACGGCCCGGCGTTTTCGGCGGGACACGATCTGCGCGAAATGACCGGCCGCGACCTCGGCAGCTATCGGCGGATCTTCGACGTGTGTACGCAGCTGATGGCCACGGTGCAGGACGTCCCGCAGCCGGTGATCGCGCGTGTCCATGGCGTCGCCACGGCCGCCGGCTGTCAACTGGCCGCGACCTGCGACCTCGTCATCGCCGGCGCCGACGCGACCTTCGCCACACCCGGGGTGAAGATCGGGCTCTTCTGTACGACGCCGATGGTTGCGCTGACACGCGCAGTCGGCCGCAAGCGCGCCTTGGAGATGTTGTTGACCGGTACCGCGATCGACGCGCGCACGGCGATGGAGTGGGGCCTGGTCAACCGCGTTGTCCCCGCGAGCCAGATCGATGAAGCGACTCAGCTGCTGGCCGAGCAGATCGCCGCCGCCAGCGCGCTCACCGTCGCCATCGGCAAGCAGGCCTTCTATGCGCAGATCGACCTCGACCAGCCGAAGGCCTACGCCTACGCCAAGGAAGTCATGAGCATGAACGCCCTCGCCGCCGACGCGCAGGAAGGCATTTCGGCATTCGTCGAGAAGCGCAGTCCGAAGTGGCAGGGACGATGAAGACAGGCGGTTGGCGGCTAGGCGGTTGAGCGGTTAGGGTGAGTTCGTAACCGCCAACCGCCTAACCGCCTCTGCTTTCCCCATGCCCGAATCTTCGCGACCCGAGCCCGCGCCCGAAGCCACGGAGATGACCCCCTATCTCTGGGC
>CAZTDK010000032.1:0-10709 GCA_964611965.1 uncultured Binatia bacterium (SeqCode)
TTGAGCTCGTGCGCAATGCCGGCCATCAACACGCCAAGACCGCGCATCTTCTCCGATTGGATGAGATGCGCCTCCGTCTGCTTCAGCCGTTCGTAGGCATCAGTCAACTCCTGGTGCGCCGCCCGTCCCGCTGCCAGCGCCGCCTCCAGACGGCGATTCTTTTCCTCCAAATCGTGCTCGCTGGCGCGCAAACGCTCGGAGATATAACCGCCGAGATAGACGAGCAGCGCCAAGCAATAGAGCAGAAAGACCGCCCAGGTGACGTGATACAATGCCTCCCCGGTCAACGCGGCACCCGGCACAAATAACGGTGACACCGGCAGGTAGCCCGCTGTCTGCAGGCGCACGCCGGCAAACCACAGCAGCATGGCGAGCACCGCACTGCCGGCGGCAACGCGCGTATCGACGAGCATCGCTGTCGCCAGCACTTGAACGATGTAGAGCATCACGAACGGGCTACCCACCCCGCCGGTGTTGACGACGACATAGGTGCTGCAGAGGTGGTCCATCGGGATCGCCACCGCCGTCACCAGCAACACATGGCGTCCGTGCCGCACGCTCCAGCCATTCAGCGCATTGAGCGTAGCGCCGACGATCGCAACCTGCAGCACCGGCACGATCGACGCGAACAACCCGAACAGGTGCACGACCACCGCGAGCGCCAGGAATCCTGCAATCGCCAGCCAGCGCACCCGCACCGCCCAGAGGAGGCGGTCCGCGGAAAGCCGGCTGGCAATGCGCTCGGAAAGACCCATCAGAACGCCGTGCCCCACGCTTCGAGAGCCTCGGCATGAGCGGGTCCCCTCCCCAACTCTATCGGCCCTGCCGCTCACCCTGAGGCCCTCGAAGGGTGCTCTCCACTGCATGCAGCCGCTTGCAAATTGATAACGCCGCCATTCTCGCTAACGCCGCGCGGAATGGTACGCCCGCCACGATAGCCCATACAAGAACCCCCGCAGGGCCATTGCTTGACACGCTAGAAGGCGCATACTACCTCTTCCGGTGCAACGCAGACTGCGCGGCTCGTGGGAGGTAGGATCAAATAAAATGATCGCGTTCCACGTCTGACCGAGCAGGAGGCTCCTCACATGTCCAATACGCTGAAAACCGCCCTGTTGCTCGGGCTCCTGACCGCCATCATCATGTGGTTCGGCGAGTTCCTGGGCGGGTCGCAGGGTTTGGTGGTGGCGTTTGCGTTTGCCGTTGCCATGAACTTCGGCAGTTACTGGTTTTCCGACAAGCTGGTGCTGGCCATGTATCGCGCCCGGCCGGTCGATATAAATGAAGCGCCGGACCTGTACCGGATCGTGCAAAACCTGGCGACGCGAGCCGGCATGCCGATGCCCAAGCTCTATGTGATTCCGACCGACGCCGCCAACGCATTCGCAACCGGCCGCAGCCCCGAACACGCCGCGGTGGCGGTCACGGAAGGGATCATGCGGCTGATGACCTGGGACGAGCTCGAAGGCGTGTTGGCGCACGAGCTCAGTCACGTGCGCAATCGCGACATCCTGATCAGCTCGATCGCCGCAACCCTCGCCGGGGTGATCATGATGGTGGCCCGCATGGTGCAATGGGGTGCCATGTTTGGCGGCTATTCGCGTGACGAACGCGAGGGCGACGGCGGGGGCATTATCGGGCTGCTGGTGATGTCGATCGTGGCACCGCTGGCGGCGATGCTCATTCAGATGGCTATTTCGCGGTCGCGCGAGTATCAGGCCGACGCCAGCGGCGCGGCGCTGCTGCATAGCGGCGATAAGCTGGCCAATGCTCTCGAAAAACTCGAGGTCGCATCGCAGCAGGTTCCCCTGGATGCCAGCCCGCAAACGGCGCACCTGTTCATCGTCAACCCGCTGACCGGGCGCTCGTTCATGAACCTGTTCAGCACACACCCACCCCTCGAGGATCGCATCAAACGCCTGCGCGCCATGCAGGTATAACCGTTACCGCCGCAGGCAATGCCCGCGTCGGAACGCACGAAGACTGAAACGACACGATGAGCCACGAAGAAGACCAGCAAGACAAACGCGGATTCAAAGTCGAGGATCGGCGCCGCTTCTCGGAAACCGGCGAAGCGCGGCCCGAGCACCGCGACAGCGCCACGCCGCCCGCGGCCACCGAGCCGCCCGCGAGCCCCGCACCCGAGCCGCCACCCGCGGCGCACACACCCCCACCTTTCGCGATCACGTTTTCAACGTTCGTCATCAGCCTGAGCACGCAGGCGCTGGCGCATCTGGGCGAAATCTCGCATCCCATCGACAATCAGGTCGCGGTCGATCTTGTGGCCGCCAAGCAACTGATCGACATTCTCGGCATCCTCAAGGACAAGACGCAAGGAAACCTGGACGCCTCGGAGTCCTCCCTGCTAGAGAGCATCTTGTACGACTTGCGCATCAAGTACGTGGAACGCGCGCGCAGCCGTTCTTGAGGGTAGCTTCCACCAACTGTGACACCACCGAAAGAAGAAGGAGGCAACATGAGTGCGCTGGTGCGCGCCCGTCGAATTGTGCTGTGGACCGCCGCGGGGTTTCTCGCGGGCGTGGCCGCTACTGCCGGGTTCAACGTGGGGCAACGTGTCGAAGCGATCAATTTCTGGGGTGAAGAGGAACCGGCGCAGGCTGCTGCCACTCCCACGCCGGCGGCGGCACCGAAGCCCCAGGGGGCGTTGAGCAGCTTGCCCGACTTCACCGATCTCGCGGAGAAGCTCAGCCCCGCCGTCGTGAATATTTCAACGACGTCGCAGGGGGAAACGCCGCAGATGGGCGGTCCCGGTCCCTTCGGCAAAGGCGATCCGAAAGGCGGCGACCCACACGAGTTCATGGAGCCGTTCGAACGCTTCTTCGGTCCGATGCCGAAGCACCCGTTCAAGCAACGCAGCCTCGGGTCCGGTTTCATCATCAATCGCGACGGCTATATCCTGACCAACAACCACGTCATCGAGAACGCCGACGAGATCATCGTCAAGCTCGAGAACGAAAAAGAATACAAGGCCAAGGTCATCGGGCACGATGCGAAAACCGACATCGCGGTCATCAAGATCGAGGATGCCCCCGATCTCACGCCCGCCTTGCTGGGGAATTCCGACCAGCTGCGGGTCGGGGAATGGGTGATGTCGATCGGCAACCCATTTGGCTTGGAGCATTCAGTCACCGCCGGCATCGTCAGTGCCAAGGGACGCTTCATCGGCCAGGGGAGCTACGATCAGTTCATCCAGACCGACGCTGCCATCAACCCCGGAAACTCCGGCGGGCCGCTGATCAATCTGAAAGGCGAGGTGGTCGGCATCAACACCGCCATCTTCAGCCGCTCCGGTGGCAATATCGGCATCGGCTTCGCCACCCCTATCAACGTGGCCAAGGACCTCCTCCCCGAGCTCGAGGAGAAGGGCAAGGTGACACGCGGCTGGCTCGGCGTGATGATCCAGAAGGTCACACCCGAAATCGCCGAGTCGCTGAACCTCAACGAGCAGCGCGGCGCGCTGGTCGCCGACGTCATGAAGGACGGACCATCGGCGGAAGCCGGCGTGAAGGTCGGTGACGTCATCGTCGAGTTTGACGGCCACGCGGTGAAGGACTCCACCGAGCTTCCCCTCCTGGTGGCACGCACACCAATCGGCAAGACCGTCAAGCTGAAAGTCATGCGCGACAAGGGCACGGAGACGATCAGCGTCAAGGTCGGCGAGCTCAAGGACGAAGAAACCGCGGTTGCCGTCGGCAAGGAAGAGAACTTCGGCCTCACCGTGCAACCGCTGACTCCCGAGATCGCCGACAGCCTGGGCTTGAGCGGCGAGCTCAAAGGCGTGGTGGTTTCCGGCGTCGAGCAAGGCAGCGCCGCTGACGATGCGGGCTTGCGCCGCGGCGACGTCATTCAAGAGGTCAACCGCGAGGCGGTGAAAGACCTCGCCGGCTACCGCAAGGCGCTGAAAAGCGCCGCCAAGGGCAAGAGCGTGCTGTTCCTGGTGCGCCGCGGCGAGAACACGATTTTCGTAGCCCTCAAGCCAGGCAACGACTGAGCCGCCTGACGAACGGATGAGGGAGGCCAGGAACCCGCGCCCTGGCCTCTTTCTGTCCATGCTCCGCCGCCTCGCGCTCGCCTTCCTACTGCTCGTCGTCATTGCCTCCACCGCCGGCGGCATCGTGGCGTGGAGCTACCTGCGCCGCTGGGACGCCATCGTCTCTGAGAAGTTTCGCACCCACCGGTGGACCTTTCCGTCGAAAATCTACGCGGACAGCGCGTTGATCTATCCAGGCATCGACCTCAAGGCCGCCGGCTTTCTCGATCGGCTGCACGACCTCGGCTACCAACCCGTGCAAGGCTCGATCACACGCCGAGGCGACTACGCGCTCACCGCCGATAGCCTGGACGTCTTTCTCCACGACTTCGATTATCCGTCGAGCGAAACCGCGGGCCATCCGATTCACATCGCGCTCGCCGGCAACATCGTCACGCGCATCGACGATCGCAGCACACAAAATGAAGTGTTCACACTGGAGACCGAGCCCGAGCTGCTGAGCGGCCTCTACCAGGGGGTGTGGGAAGAACGCCACCTGGTCGCCCTGCCCGATGTGCCGCCCCTCCTGTTGCACGCCATCATCGACGTCGAAGACCAGCATTTCTACGAACACCACGGCGTGGACGTGCAAGGCATCGCCCGCGCCATGTGGGTCAACCTGCGCAGCGGCCATACCGTGCAAGGCGGCAGCACCCTCACGCAGCAGCTGATGAAGAATTTCTTCCTGACCGAGGAGCGCAGCCTGAAGCGTAAGGTCACCGAAGCAACGATGGCGCTCATCGTCGAGCACCGGTTCTCGAAAGATGAGATCCTGGAGAACTACGTCAATCAAATCTACTTCGGCCAGAAGGGCGCCCAGGGCGTCTACGGCATCTGGGAGGCGTCGCACTTCTACTTCGCCGCGGATCCACAGACGCTCTCGGTCGCCGAGATGGCCATGCTCGCCGCGCTGATCAAAGGGCCCAACAAGTATTCGCCTTTCCGCGATCCGGAGCGCGCCTTGCGCCGGCGGAACTACGCCCTGTCGCTGATGCTGAAGCAGGGCGACATCACCAACGAGCAGTTCGCAGCCGCCGTCAAGGAGCCCTTGCGCGTCAGTCCGGTGCTCAACGAAGGCAAAGATGCTCCCTACTTCGTCGACTTCGTGCGCCAGGAGTTGGCGCAGAATTACCCTGCCGACGTGCTGACCAGCGAAGGGCTGCAGATCTACACATCGCTCGATATGACCCTGCAGAAGCTCGCCGAGGAGTTGCTCCCGGCCGGCCTGGCCGAGTTGGAGAAGCTGCATCCCCACTTGCACGCGGACAAGCCCACCGAGCAACTGCAAGGCTGCTTGATCACCATCCAGCCGCAAACCGGCGCGATCAAGGCCATGATGGGTGGCCGCGACTACCGCTCGACGCAGTTCAACCGGTGCACGCAAGCGCTGCGGCAGCCCGGATCGGTTTTCAAGCCGTTCACCTACCTCACCGCATTCGAACAGACCCGCCATACGCCGCAAGCCATCCTGGCGACGACGCGTATCGACGATGCGCCGTTCGAATGGGCGTTCGAGAACCAAGTGTGGACGCCGGCCAACTACAAGAAACGCTACCTGGGCGAAGTCACCGTCCGCGAGGCCCTGGAGTTCTCGCTCAATGCCGCCACCGCGCGTCTGGCGCACGAGGTCGGCATCCTGCCGATCATCGAGACAGCGCGGCGCATGGGAATCACTTCACCACTCCCCCCCTACCCGTCCGTCATTCTGGGCTCCGCCGAAGTCACCCCGTTCGAGGTGGCACAAGCGTTCTCGGTCCTCGCCAACAGCGGCCTGCGCGCCGCACCGCTGTCGATCAAGAAGGTCCTCGATCGTGGTGGCCAGCCCATCGAACGCAACCCGGTGCAGCTCGAGCAGGTCATCCCTGCCGACACGGCATATCTGGTGACGCACTTGATGGAAGGTGTCGTCGATGTGGGCACCGGTGCCGGCGCCCGCAAGCGCGGCTTCAAGCGCCCGGCCGCAGGCAAGACCGGCACCACCAACGACTATCGTGATGCCTGGTTCGTCGGCTTCACCCCGGAGCTGCTCACCGTGGTCTGGGTGGGCTTCGATCACAAACGCGCGATCAACCTCGCCGGCGGGGAAGCCGCGCTGCCGATCTGGACGGAGTTCATGAAGCGCGCCACCGCCGGCCTCCCGGCGAACCCGTTTGTCCCCCCGCCGGGGATCACCATGGTACGCATCGACCCGGCCTCCGGACAACTGGCGACACCGGAGTGCCCCAAGGTGATCGAGGAAGCATTCTACGACGGCACCGAACCGACTACGCCGTGCACGGTGCACCCGCCGCATACGGAGATGTAGGGCCTCTCGACTCGCCGCGCCACATGAGAAAGGTGGAGCGGCGCGCGTGGCGAACGGCTACGGCGATGGCGGTACCTTCGATGGCCGCTCGCGAGAAAACAGTCGCGAGAGGAAGCGTGCCGAGCGACGGAAGGTCCATTGGAGAGATTGGTCATGCACGAGTCGTGCGCCTTCGGGATGATACTCGAGGACCAGCTTGCGCTTGTGGAACGCCTCGAGTTCGGCGCGGTGGCCGACGCTGACCACCGTGGCTTCGGGGAGACGCTCCATGACCAATCGCATGAGATGATCCTGACTCGGCGGATCGAGCGCCGCCGTGGCCTCGTCCATGACGATGACGTTCGGCCGCTGAATGAGTACCCGCGCGAATGCCAGCCGCTGCATCTCGCCACCCGACAGGATGTGCTCCCAATGCGTGTCTTCGTCGAGCCGCTCGAGGAGATGGCCGAGGCCGACTTCTTCGAGCGTGGTGCGCACCAGCGCGTCGTCAATCTCGTCCGGCGACTGGGGATAGGTCGCGGCGCGACGCAGTGTGCCGAGCGGCACGTACGGCTTCTGCGGCATCAAGAACAATCCGACGAACTTGACCACGATCTCGCCGCTGCCCCACGGCCATAAGCCGGCGATCGCACGCACCAACGTGCTCTTGCCCGTGCCCGATTCGCCGACGACGAGCACCTTCTCGCCGGCGGCAATTTCGACGTCGGCTTCGTTCACCACGGCGCTGCCATCGTCCAAGGTCACTGAGAGGTTGTGCAACTGCACGCCGCCGCCCTCGGCGTCGCGGCGCACGATACGGCCGACCGTCCCTTCGCCTTCGGCACGCTCCAAACCGTCGAGGGACACCAACAGCGAAGCAAGGCGCGACGCCGACGCCGTCCAATCGGCAAGCCGGGGGTAATTGTCGACCAGCCAACTGAACGACACCTGCACGATGACGAACGCCGAGGCCGCCTGCATGACTTCGCCCAACGTCATCGTCCCGCCAACATACTTGGGCGCGCAGAGCAGAATCGGCACGATCGAGGCGAGCCCAGTGCTGCCTTGCGAGACTACCGTCGTGCGAACGTACTGCATCATCAGCTCCCGCCACCGCTGCAAAACGGTCTTGAATGCCCCGTCGAGACCGGCGCGCTCTTCATTCTCGCCGCCGAGCATCGCGATGCTCTCACCATTTTCACGCAGTCGCGTCAGCGCATAGCGGTACTCCGCCTCCGCCTGGTTCTTGTTTTCGGACACGACGACGAAGCCGCGCGCAATCATGACCATCGATCCGCTGGCCAGCACGGCATAGGTGACGGCGGCGACCACCAGGAACCCGGGAATCTTAATGGTCATGCCGCCGATCGGAATGTCCAGCGCACCGCCGATGAACCAGAGGACGCCGATGAAGGTGATGGCCGAGATGACGGCCGAGAAGATGCCGATCGCAAACTCCACCGGCGCGTCGCAGGTGATCCGCAGATCCTCGGCGATGCGATATTCCGGATTGGCATGATCACCGGGTATCAAGTTGAGCTGATAGTAACGGCCGTTGCTGAGCCAGCGATCGAGCGCGTGCGCATTCAGCCAACCGCGCCAACTGCGCTGCAGCGTCAGCTTCGCATAGGTGGCCGCTGCGCCCACGCCGATGCTGGCGAGGATGAGCGGGAAAAAGATCGCCGACTGGTAGAGCAAGGTGTGCGCATCGCGCTTGTCGAGCGCGTCGAACAGCGCGCGGTGCCAGACGTTGAGCCGATACTGGATCCCGAGATTCACCAGGGCAATCGCGATCACCGTGATCGTCAGTCCCCAGGCGGCGGGGCCACCGCCGGTGCGCCAAAAACCGAGCGCCGCTTCCCAGAAACGGCTGAGGAGGAACTGTCTCGTTTGCGAATCATCTGCAGCAGTCGTTGGTGCTTTTGTCAATTTCGGCCTCCACGCGATGCGACGACAGCATTGAGGGTACCCGTTGCCGGGAGAGCGTCCAAGGTAGTTCCTTGATCTGGAGCCCTCTCCTGGGCTCCGCTATAGGGTCAGCTCGTATGTCGATACCGACCCACACTCGGGCTTACCGGCGCTCACGCCTGCCGTTCATGGCGCTCGCAGTGTTTGCCGCCTGTGCGACGATCGAAGAGCCTGCACCACCGCCGCGTGCGACCGCGCTGCACCACGAAACGGTACGTGAGCCCACGCCCGAGCCATTGCCGATCACTCCACCCACACCGAAACTCGAAGAGAGTGATGCTGGTGAGGAAACGTCTTTCAAGCCAGCGCCGGGTGCGTTGCCGACGCCGGCATTGGCCGCGCTCGGAGCCGCACCAACTCCTGAAGTCGTCGCGGCGCTGCACCCCACGGAAAACGAAACGTCGACGACGAGCCCCGAGGCCGAGTCACTGCTCACCCACATCGGGCCATCGACACCACCCAATGTCGCTGCAGCCATGCGCCTGATCCAAGCCGGGCGCCAGCAACTCGCGGACGGTCGCTACGACCAGGCGCTGGATCGCTTCGAGCGCGGCGTCGCCATTGATCCCGCCAATGCCTATGGGTACTACTACCTGGCTCGACTGTACTCCCTCATGAAGAAATACGATCAAGCAAGCGCCTTCGTCGGACGCGCGGTCACCCTGGCGGCGCGCAGCGATCGCCTGTTGTTGGCGCGCGCCTACGGGTTGCAGGGCGCCGTCTTCGAGGAAGTCGGCCGCTACGCCGACGCGCGCAAGGCGTACCAGAAGGCGGTTCAGGCGGATCCCAACAACCTCGCGGCGCGCGTCGGCATGGGACGTCTCGGCGGCGATCAGTAATGCGCGTCCTTGGGGTCGAAAGCTCGTGCGACGACACCGCAGCCGCGGTGCTCGCCGATGGGACGGTGCTGTCGAGCGTGGTGAGCTCGCAGGACGCGATTCATCAACAATACGGCGGCGTGGTGCCCGAGCTGGCATCGCGCTCACACATGCGCAGCATCATTCCGGTCATCGAGCGAGCGCTCGCCACGGCCGGCGTCACCCTCGACGACATCGACGCCGTCGCCGCAACCTGCGGACCGGGATTGGTCGGGTCATTGCTGGTCGGCCTTTCCGCCGCCAAGGCCATCGCCTTCGCGCGCGCGCTGCCGTTCATCGGCGTGAATCATCTCGAGGGACACCTGCTGTCGGTGCGGCTCGATGGCGAGGTGCCGTTTCCCTACGTGGCCCTGCTGGTTTCGGGCGGACATACGAGCCTGTACTACGCGGAGGATTTCGGACGCTACCGCCAGCTGGGGATGACCCGCGACGACGCAGCCGGCGAAGCCTACGACAAGGTGGCGCGGACGATGGGGCTCGGCTTTCCGGGAGGGCGCGTCATCGACGAGTTGGCGCGCCAGGGCAACCGCACGGCCATCCGTTTTCCGCGCGCGCGCCTGAAGGCCCGGCGCGGCGCCGCGTCATCCGCGGACGCCGCGTTGGAGTTCAGCTTCAGCGGCCTCAAGACCGCGGTGTGGCAGTACGTCCGCGACCATGCGATCGACAGCGATCAGGCGCGCGCCGACGTCGCCGCGAGCTTCCAGGAGGCCGCCGTCGACATGTTGCTCGACAACAGCTTCGTGGCCGTGCAGCGCGCTGCCTGCAACCGTTTGGTCATTGCGGGTGGCGTCTCCGCCAACTCGCGCCTGCGCGAGCGCGCCCATGCCGCCGGCGCGGATCTCGGCGTGAGCGTGCATATCCCGCCAATGCGCTACTGCACCGACAACGCGGCGATGATTGCCCTGGCCGCCGAGCATCGTCTGCGTCGCGGCGAGTCCGACCCGCTGTCCATCAACGCCGCGGCGGACTTGGAGCTCTAGGGCTGGCGGCCGGCGTTTTTTCTATGCCCCCCCTTCGGGGAGCCTCAGGACAGGATTGGTCGCTATGGACTGCCACGTCCGACAGGCTGCTAGCACCTTCCGGAAGAGAATCAGGAAAAAGCCAAAGAACGAAAACACGAAATAGGAACGAGAGGATTTCGCTGATGTTTTTTCGTGCTTTCATTCCTTCGCGCTGTCGTGTTTCTCCGGTCCTCATCTATGGATGATCAACTGCGGCCCTCACGTGTCTTGGCGAGCCTTGGAAGGCGCGCCCGTAAGCGGCTCGGCCAGCACTTTCTCGCGGACACCGGCGTGGCGCGGCGTATCGTGGATCTCGCGCGGCTCGCCGGGACCGAGCGCGTCGTCGAGATCGGCCCTGGGCTGGGGGCGCTCTCGGCGCTGTTGGCCGCGCACGCCCGTGAGCTGTGGCTGATCGAGGTGGATGCCGACTTTGCGGCACGACTGCGGACGCAGTATGCCGACGCGCCGCACGTGCACGTCGTGGAGGCCGATGCCCTACGCGTCGACTTCGCAGCGCTGCTCGGAAC
>CAZTDK010000032.1:10719-18193 GCA_964611965.1 uncultured Binatia bacterium (SeqCode)
GAGAGCCGGCGATCGTCGTCGCCAACCTGCCGTACAATGTCGCCACGGCAATCCTGGCGGCGCTGATCGATCGCCCCGACTGCTTCTCGCGGCTGGTGCTGATGCTGCAGCGCGAAGTGGTGGAGCGCTTGCGCGCGGCGCCGGGGAGCAAGGACTATAGCGCGCTGTCAGTCTACACGCAGTTCGCGGCGCGCCTGCGCCCCGGCCTGCGCGTCGGTCCGGCCGCCTTCGTACCACGCCCGAAAGTCGAGTCGGAGGTCATCGTCATCGAACCCTACACGACACCACCGCTGCTCGTCGCTGACGTCGGCCTGTTCAAGCGCGTCGTCCGAGCGGCATTCAACCAACGCCGCAAGCAGCTGCAGAACAGCCTGCGGTCCGTGTGCGATGAAGCCGCCGGCCTCCTGCGCAGTGTCAACATCGATCCCAGCCGCCGTCCGGAGACCCTGACGCTCGGCGAGTTCGCGGCGCTGAGCAATCGGCTGCACGAGAGGCGATCCGCGCTTCCGGAGGCAGGCTAGCCGCCGGCGAAGAGAAACAGCCTGCTCACCAAGCAGGTCTTCGCGATGGTACCGCATAGCGACCAATCCTGTCCTGAGGCTCCCCGAAGGAGGGAGCGGCCCATAGAAAAGACGCCGGCTGCAGGCCTTAGCGATGCGCGGCATCCTCGTGGGCACGTGGCAGCTGGTCGAAGCGGGAGTGCGGGTCGCGGTGGGCTTCGTAGTCGCGCTCGCCGAAGATGCGGCGTTGCATGCCGTGCTCGAAGCGTTGGATGAGCGGCGAGACCTGCAACCGATAGAGGACGAAGAGCAACACCGCACCCACGAGAAGCAGCCACGCCAATGAGGTGCGGCGCACGTCGATCGACGGCGGCGCTTCAACCTGGACCTGCGGCTGTACGGCTTCCCGCGTCGGCGCCGGCTCGACGACGGTAATCGTCAGCGGCTCACGTTCGACGACCGGCGGTGTCGGCCGTGGCGTCACCGGCGCCGGCGGCTGCGGTGCGGCTGTCGGCGGCTGGGGCGGTATCTTCGGAGCGTCGGCCATGGGATCGTTTTCTGTGAAACAGCAATCACGTCGCCGCGTCGACGTCTACGGGCTGTAGGCGATTCCTGTCATTGATCTGTTCCGTCCTCGGAACAGCGCTGTCATCCTTCCGTGTCGCCGCAATGCGGAAATGTCCTCCGGCCAAGTGTCCGCCGAAGTGTCCACCCATGATGCGTGAGCGCGGGATGATTGCTATGCTGCGCCACCAGAGGGAGGCTGGTGGCTCGGAAAGAGCGATTGCCAAGCCCTGGCGCCACCCCGAAGTCTCCAGACGCGGAGGAGCTGTTGTCATGATCGACGCCATTCAAACATTGTACACCTCATTCGCCGAGCGCTTCGCCATGATGCGCAAGCGCCTCGGGCGGGACCTCACCTTGGCCGAGAAGATTCTCTTCAGCCATCTCGACAAGCCGGACACCGCCGACGTCGACCGCGGCAAGGGGTGGATCGATTTGCGACCCGACCGCGTGGCGATGCAAGATGCGACGGCGCAGATGGCGCTGCTGCAGTTCATGCAAGCCGGCCGTAAGCGTGTTGCGGTGCCGACCACGGTCCACTGCGATCACCTCATCCGCGCCCGCGTCGGCGCCGACAAGGACATGCAAGTTGCGCTCAACGAGAACAACGAGGTCTACGCCTTCCTGAAATCGGTTTCACAGAAGTATGGCATCGGCTTCTGGAATCCCGGGGCAGGCATCATCCATCAGGTCGTCTTGGAGAACTACGCCTTTCCCGGCGGCCTGATCATCGGCACCGACTCGCACACCCCGAACGGCGGCGGACTCGGCATGCTGGCCATCGGCGTTGGCGGCGCCGATGCGGCCGACGTCATGGCCGGACTCCCGTGGAACGTCCGCATGCCCAAGCTCATCGGCGTGCGCTTGACCGGGAGTCTCTCGGGGTGGACATCGCCGAAGGACGCGATTCTCAAGCTGGCCGGCATTCTGACGGTCAAAGGCGGGACGGGAAAGATCGTCGAGTACTTCGGCCCCGGCACACATTCGATCAGCTGCACCGGCAAGGGCACGATCACCAACATGGGAGCCGAGCTCGGGGCCACCACCTCCGTGTTCCCGTTCGATGCACGCATGGCGACGTACCTGCGAGCCACACGGCGCGCCGACCTCGCGGCGCTGGCAGAGCGCTACGCGGCGGATCTCACCGCCGATCCCGCGGTCGAGAAAGAACCCAGTAAGTTCTACGACGAGATCGTCGAGATCGATCTCTCGACGCTGGAGCCGCACATCGTCGGACCACACACGCCCGATCTGGCGCGGCCGATTTCACAGCTCAAGGAAGACGCCAAGAAGAATGGCTATCCCGTCGAGATCAAGGTCTCGCTCATCGGCAGCTGCACGAACTCCTCGTACGAAGACATTGGACGCGCCACGCACGTCGCCAAGCAGGCGCGCGCGCACGGCATCAAGGCGCACACGCCGTTTCTGATCACGCCGGGCTCCGATCAGATTCACAACACCATCCAACGGGACGGCCAGCTCGCCGCGCTCGAGGGCATCGGCGGCACCGTGCTCGCCAATGCCTGTGGCCCGTGCATCGGGCAATGGCAGCGTGACGACATCAAGAAGGGCGATCGCAACAGTATCGTCACCTCGTTCAATCGCAACTTCCCGGCGCGCAACGACGCCAACCCCGAAACGCTGGCGTTCATCGCCAGCCCGGAGATCGTCACCGCGCTGGCATTGGCCGGCCGCCTCGATTTCAATCCGCTCACCGACACGCTGCCTGGCGCCAACGGCGAACCGGTGCACTTGACGCCTCCCGAGGCTCCGGAGCTGCCGGCAAACGGCTTCGCGAGCGGCGCGGCCGGATACATCGAGCCGGCGGCCGACGGCAGCGGCGTCGAAGTGAAGGTCAAGCCCGACAGCGACCGCTTGCAGCTCCTCCAGCCGTTTCCAGAATGGGACGGCAAGGACTACGAGCGCCTGGCCATCCTGGTCAAAGCCAAGGGCAAGTGCACCACCGACCACATCTCACCGGCCGGGCCGTGGCTGAAGTACCGTGGCCACCTCGACAAGATCAGCGACAACATGTTCACCGGCGCGATCAACGCCTTCGGCGGCGACGCGGGCAAGGGCCGCGACGTGCTCAGCGGCGAGACCGGCCTGCCCTTTCCTAAAATCGCGCGGCACTACAAAGCGGAGGGGCTACGCTGGGTAGCGATCGGCGATGAAAACTACGGCGAGGGCTCGAGCCGCGAGCACGCCGCGATGGAACCGCGCTTCCTCGGCGGGGTCGCGGTGATCGCCCGCAGCTTCGCGCGCATCCACGAAACCAATCTCAAGAAGCAGGGCATGCTGCCGCTGGTCTTCGAAAATCCGGCCGACTACGACAAGATCCAGGAGACCGATCGCATCAGCATCACGGGTCTGAAGGACCTCGCCCCGGGCAAGCCGCTGCGGGTGATCGTGCAGCACGCCACCGGCAAAGAAGAAGCCATTCAGTGCCGGCACAGCTTCAGTGCCGAGCAGATCGCCTGGTTCAAGGCCGGTGCCGCGTTGAACTTGCTGCGCGACGAGTGAGGCCCAAGGTGCCGCGCGACAATCCGCGGCGCAGTGGGGCGGCAATGCCGATGGGACACAAGATCCTCTTCATCACCACCGACCAGCAACGCTACGACGCCCTCGGCTGCAACGGCGGCACGATCGCGCGCACGCCGGTCATCGACGGCTGGGCGCGCGCCGGTATCAATTATCGGCGCGCCTACAACCAGAATGCCGTGTGCATGCCGGCGCGCTCGACGATGCTCACAGGGCAGTACGTGCGCACGCATGGCGTATATGCCAATGGCGTCGCGCTGCCGGAAGACGCCCCGAGCATTGCGGCATGGTTGCATGAGGAAGGCGGCTACCGGACCGCGCTGCTCGGCAAGGCGCACTTCGAGCCCAACTTCGATCCCCAGCTGCGCTTTGCCGAGAACCGCCGTCAACGCGAAGGACATTTCGGCCCCTGGCGTGGCTTCGAGCGCGCCGTCCATGCCACCCACGTCCCGCGATTCGGCCGCGCCGTGGTGGGCCACTACGGTCGCTGGCTCAAGCATACCCACCCCGAGTACTTCGATGGCTTCGCGCCGTTGCTGAATGCCGAGGGCGGCGGCGAGACGGGCGCACCCGAGACGTGCAACAATCCGATCCCGCGCGAGTACTACCACACCGATTGGATCGCCGATCGGACGCTCGAGTTCCTGCGCGGCCTGCGCGACGACGAGGACTGGTTCGTGTGGATGAGCTTCCCCGACCCGCATCATCCCTGGGACCCACCGGCTGCTGAGTTGCATCGCGTCCCCTGGCGTGACCTCGACCTGCCGCCGGGCCACCCGGGATCGACGGAGAAGATCGCGGCCATTCTGGCGCAGAAACCGGCGCACTGGCTGGCGTGCTGGCAAGGGACCTGGATCAATACGGAGGGCGGGCCGATGAACTACCGCCCGCAAAATCTCACCGCGGACAACATCCGCGAGATCAACGCCAAGGCGCACGTGATGAACGAGCTCATCGACGACGCCTGTGGGCGGGTCATGCATTACCTCGGCGAGCGCGGTTGGGATGCCGACACGGACGTCTTCTACACCACCGACCACGGCGAGATGCAGGGCGACTTCGGCTTCATTTACAAGGGGCCGTTCCACGTCGATGCACTCATGCACGTGCCGCTCATCTGGCGGCCCGCGCCCTCGCGCCGGGTCACGCCCGCGCTGGTCGTTCAACCCGTCGGCCACCTCGATCTCGCAGCGACCTTCTGTGAGGTCGCCGGCGTACCGACAGCGTCGTGGATCGAGGGGCGACCGCTGCCGTCGCGTGACGACGGATCACGCCAGCGCGTGCTGTGTGAGTGGGACAGCCAGTTCCCCGCCAACGGCATGCACCTGCGCTCGATCTATCGCGACGGCTGGCTGCTGACGCGCTACGAGCCCAGCACCGACGGCCAACCCACCGGCCTCGAACAATCCATGGGCGACTGGGTACTGCCCAGCGCCGGCATCCACTTCGATGGTACCGAAGGCGAGCTGTACAACGTCGACGAGGATCCGCACCAGTGGCGCAATCTGTGGAACGATCCGGCCCATCAGCAGCTCAAGCGCGACTTGATCGCCGATCTCTACGACCACCTGCCTCCCGAGCACACGCCGCGACTGCGGGTCGATGGACCGGCGTGAGCGTGACTCACAAATGACACCACGCACGCCGAGCAGGCGCGGGTAGCCACGGGGGCTCAGCCCACCCAGCGAATTTCGAGGCACCGTTTGCCGCCGGGGAGATTGATGGTGATCTCGTCGCCTGGTTGGCTGCCGATCAAGGCGGCACCAAGCGGGGCGCGCGGGGTGAGAACAAGCACGTCGGTGCCGGCAACCTCGAGCTTCTCACCGCCGCCTACCGGAGCCAAAAAGTTGATCGTCTCCCCACCGTCTTCGTCAACGAGAGCGACGAGGTCGCCAAGGCCGATGGGATCGTCGGTGCCACGTTGGCGCAATCGGAACACCTCGAGAATCATGACAGCCTCCTGCATGGTCTCGACACGCTCCGCCAGGCCGCGCGAGAGGTAGCCGGCTTCGATCGAGCGGGTATCCTTGGGATGCTCTTGCTTGGCCTCGGAGTGAACGGCACCCGACTGCGCTGACGTCTGCGCGGCCTTCAGACGTTCGAGGGTTGCAGCGAGACGCTCGCGCAGCCGGCGCAGGACTTCATGCTTGTCGATGTCAGGGGGCATGAGGGGAAGACCACAGACAACAGACGGAAAACCGAGACGGTGCGGCGTCTACGTCTGATCGCGTTCTGCGTCAGTGGACCCGCGTGACGCGCTGATTCACTCGCCCATCCGCTCGCCCAGCTTCTTCTCGCGATTGAACAGCAGCCGGCGTGCTTGCGTGACCACAGTGGCCGAAACGTTCTTGCTCTTGGCGATGAACCGCAGGTCGCGTTCGGCCAGCTGGTTCACCATCGGCAGCGAGGTGGCCAGCGGCGTCTTCGGGTTGCTGACCAACGCCAGGCGTATCTGCGGGTTGCGCGGCCAGTTGCGGTTCTCGCCGATCTTGCGCAAGAGGTCCTGATCGATGCCGCGGTTCTTGGCAAGCGCCAGGATCTCCTCGTCGCTGATGCGCGGGTTCTGCAACACGAAGCGTTGGATGAGCCGATTGGAATCGCGCACCAGAATCGTGCGTGCCTCCTTGTTTCCCTTCAAGGCCAGCTTCAGCTTCTCGCCCACCTTCATCTGGAGGATCTGGTTGTAGAGGCTCGGATTGATCTTCTTGACCTCGGTCGGTTCAACCAGCAACTCCTCCGGGACGACGTAGGAGTCTTCGCCTTTCTTGATGGTCTCGGCGATGGCGTCCAGCTCGTGCGGGGAGGGCGGTGTTTCAGGCGTTTCAGTGCTCATGCTTCGCCGCCTTCGCCGCTTCGGCGTCCTTGATCACGCGCTCCGCCAGATGCGCCGGCATTTCCTCGTAGTGCGAGAACGCCACGGTAAACGAGCCGCGGCCACTGGTCATCGAACGCAGATCGGGAGAGTACTTCAACACCTCCGACATCGGCACTTGCGTGCGAATGACCTGCCCGCCCGGCTTCGAGTCGACGCCCAGCACCTTGCCACGACGGCTGTTGAGGTCGCCGATGACATCGCCCATCGCATCGTCCGGCACCACCACTTCCATCGACATGATCGGCTCGAGGATGATCGGCTTCGCCTTGGCGAGGGCGGATTTGAAACCCAGCGACGCCGCGATCTTGAAGGCCATTTCCGACGAGTCGACGTCGTGGTACGAGCCGTCGTACAGGGTCACGCGCACGTCGACGATGGGATACCCGGCGAGGATGCCGTCCGGCAGCGCTTCGCGCACCCCCTTTTCGACGGCGGGGATATACTGCCGCGGCACGACGCCGCCGACGATCTCGTCAACAAACTCGAAGCCGGTGCCGCGCGCCAACGGCTCGACCTTGAGCCACGCATCGCCGTACTGACCGCGGCCACCCGACTGCTTCTTCAGTTTGCCCTGCGCCTCGGCGCGTCCCTTGATGGTCTCTTTATACGGCACCTTCGGGGCGCGCAGCTCGACCTCGGCGCTGTACTTGCGCTTCAGCCGTTCGATGACCACCTCGATGTGCAGCTGCCCGACACCGGAGAGAATCAGCTCGTGCGTCTGCGGGTCGCGATGCATTTCGAGCGACGGGTCCTCTTCCATCATGCGCATCAGCGCCAGGGAAGCCTTCTCCTCATCGCCTTTACTCTTGGGCTCGACGGCGAACGAGATGGCCGGCGGCGGCAGCGTGAATCCCGGGTACAGAATGGGCGCCTTTTCGTCGGCCAGGGAATCGCCGGTCGCCGTGTCCTTCAGCTTGGCAACGGCGACGATTTCACCGGGGATCGCGTGCGCCACCTGCGTTTGCTTCTTACCCACGAGCTTGAACAGATGCCC
>CAZTDK010000033.1:0-18092 GCA_964611965.1 uncultured Binatia bacterium (SeqCode)
TACCGTCTCCCGCCGCCTCCCTATAACGCTCGCCGATGCCGACCCTGAGTTCCTACACCGGACCTGTCCCGAAGCCGACGCCGGAGACCAAGCCCTTCTGGGATGCCGCGAAGCAGCACCAACTGCGCATCCAGCGCTGCCGTGATTGCGCGCAGCACTACTTCTACCCGCGGCCGCTGTGCCCGCAGTGCCTGTCGCGCAATGTCGAATGGGTCGACTGCAGCGGCCGCGGCCGCCTGCACACCTTCGTCATCAACCACCGCCCGCCGCGCAACTTTCCGGTGCAGCAGCCGTACATCATCGGCATCGTCGAGCTCGACGAAGGGGCGCGCATGATGAGCAACATCGTCGGCGTCGACGCCGACCCGAAGCAGCTGCGCTGCGACATGCCGGTTGAGGTGGTGTTCGAAGACATCACCGAGGCGATCACGCTGCCCAAGTTTCGTCCGGTGACGGTATGACTTGGGGAATTGGAGGATTGGAGAATTTGAGGATTGGAGAATTTGAGGATTGGGATGTCCACCCGATCCGCCGCTCCTCTCTACCAATTCTCCAATTCTCCAATCCTCCAATCCTCAAATTCCCCGGCGGTTTCTCCTCATGAGCACCGATCCCCAAAAGCTGCGCGGCACCGTGGCCATCGTCGGGGTGGCCGAGTCGGATGAGATGGGCAAGCTGCCGCACAAATCGGCGCTGCAATTGCACATGGAGGCCACGCGCAACGCCCTCGACGACGCCGGCTTGCAGAAGAGCGATATCGACGCGGTGTTCACCTCGGGCCGCAACATGGCGTCCGACCTCCCGGAATATCTCGGTATCCGCCCCCGCTTCGTCGACGGCACGCAGGTCGGCGGGTGCTCGTTCATCCTGCACATCGAGCACGCGCTGGCGGCGATCAATGCCGGCTTGTGCGAGGTCGCGCTGATCACGCATGGTGAAAGCGGGTACTCGCGCATCGCCATGCCGGCGCCGCGCTGGGGTGACGACTCCACCAACAATCAGTTCGAATTGCCCTACGGCATTGCGGGGCCAGCCACCGGCTACGGCTTCCTGGCCACACGTCACATGCACGCGTACGGCACCACCAGCGAGCAGCTCGCCGAGGTGGCGGTGGCAACCCGCCAATGGGCGGCGCTCAATCCGAAGGCGCTGATGCGCGATCCGATCACCATCGCTGACGTCCTGGCGTCGCGCTTGATTGCCTGGCCGTTTCACCTGCTCGACTGCTGCCTGGTCACCGACGCCGGCGGCGCCGTCATCGTCACCTCGGCGGAGCGCGCCCGCGATCTGCGCAAGAAGCCGGTCTATGTGTTGGGCACCGGCGAGTGCACCACGCACCAGATGGTCAGCCAGATGCCCGCCTTCGACAAATGGGACGCGGGAATCATCGCCGGCCAGCGCGCCTTCGCGATGTCCGGCGTGACCCATGCCGACATCGACGTGGCCGAATTCTACGACGCCTTCACCATCGTGCCGATGCTGGCGCTCGAGGCTCTGGGCTTCTGCAAGCCCGGCGAGAGCGGCGCCTTCGTGTCCGGCCAGCGCACCGCACCCGGCGGCGACTTCCCGATGAACACCAACGGCGGCGGCTTGTCGTATACGCACACCGGCATGTACGGCATCTTCACGCTCATTGAGGCCGCCCGCCAACTGCGCGGCGAATGTGGCGCACGTCAGGTCGCAGATGCCACAGTCGCCATCTGCCACGGCACCGGCGGCATCTGGAGCGCCGCAGCCACGATGATCGCCGCGACCGAGGTGTGAGCCACCGCGCTAGGCGCGGCGCGTTACGGCGGTGGGATCATTGTTCATCCAGTTATTGCAGGTAACACGTACAGCAGCGCCACTCGGTGGGAGCGACTGCCAGTGCCCGCGGTGAGGCGTTCCGAGCGAGACAAACAGACAACGTGACCGGAGATTGAGGCCTGCAGCCCCCCAAGGCATAGACCTCAATTTCCGGCAAGCTTCTGCACGTACTCGCCAACCCGATAAGCAACGGCGCGCTCGGTGAGGCGCGCGAGGTTCGCCTGCAGCGCACGCTCATCTTCCAGCGAGTTGCACCGCTGAGCAGGCGGCACCTCCGCAGCGCCAAACTGCAACTCGGCTATCGCATCGAGCTCCGGGACATCCTCCGCGAGCCGGCCGTCCACGATGTTGGTCACGTAGCGGGCGAGACGGGTGTACGCGCGCAACGCCAACGGCACGTGGCGCGTCATCCATTGATCGACGAACTCCGCGTGCGTCATGCCGGGTCGCCGCCGCAGCGGGCACATGAGCTTGATTCCCGGTGAACGGACGCCGCGCGCAACCGGAGCACTACCGGCAAGCTGAATGAATTCGGTCGTCACATAGCCGTGCGCGCCGCCCATGAAGCGTTGCACATCGCGCGCCACGATGCGCTCGCCGTCCGGCGAATCGTAGAGCCGCTCCCGAAAATCAGCGAGGCTGTCGAAGCCCAGCACACCGATGCTGTCGAGCTCGGCTGCGCCCGTTGGTGTCGTCTCGACCACATTCACGACATACTCGCGCATCAGCGGGTGATGGCGCAGCGCGATCGGCACATGGCCTTCCAGCAGACGCCGCGCATACTCCGCATGCGTGAGGTCGGCGCGCCGCCGGCAGAGAAAGATAAGCTTGACCATCGCCGGCACCCTGCCCCGTCAATATCGCGCGCGTCAAGCCTTGGGGCGGCTCTTGACCGCGGTACATGACTGTGGCCAGGATTTGCTCATTTGAAGGAGGCGCCGCGTATGGCCAAGTTTCCAACCGAAGTCGAACGCTCCGTGACCGCGAAGGTACCCCTAAACCGCGCCTACGCTTACCTGTGGGACGTCGTCGGCTCATCGGCGTGCATTCCCGGCCTCGACAACTGCAAGCGGGTCGGGAACGACACCTATCGCTTCACATTCGAGGAGCGTTCGTCGGGGCCGGTGACCATGACCGTGCAATACACCGCGCGCTATGCGGGCAACGGTGTCGACACGATTTCCTTCGAAGGCGTCAATGCCAAGGGGGACAACACGGACGTCACCGGCGAGATCCGCCTGCAGGCCAGCGGGACCGATGCCACGAAGATCTCGTTGCGGCAAACGCTGGCGCCGGACACGCCGGTGCCGCGCCTGCTACAAGGCTTTCTCAAATCGTACGTCGAGAAGGAAGCCGCCGAGGCCGTAAAGCAGTACCTCGCCAAGCTCAAGCGTCAGCTCGAAGCCTAGGGCCTGCGGCCGGCGTCTCTTCTATGGACCGCTCCCCCCTTCGGGGAGCCTCAGGACAGGATTGGTCGCTAGGCACTGCCAAATCCGACAGGCTGCGACCTGCGGTCGGCGTCTCTTCTATAGTCCGCTCCCCCCTTCGGGGAGCCTCAGGACAGGATTGGTCGCTAGGCACTGCCAAGTCCGACAGGCTGCCGAAATCTCAGAGCGTATTTCAGGGCCACAACCTTTCCGCATCCTGCGTCCTCTGTGTGAGCTCGCTTCTGCAGTGGCGGCTCATGTGTTTTCGATCGGCTGCGCCGGATCGATGCCCAACCAACATGCGGCGGCAACGAGGTACAACCCGGCGACTGTCAGCAGTGGCAGGTTCCACGACTCCCACCGCTGCAGGCTGAGGCCGACGACGACCGGGCTCAACGCGCCGCCGAGGTTGCCAAACGTGTTCATCGCGCCGCTGACGACGCCGGAGTGAGGCCCGCCGATCTCCAGGCACACGGCCCACGCCGGGCTGACCCCCAATGCCGCCAGGCCGGCGGCGGCAGCGAGCAGCAGCGCGGCGAGCAGCGCCGACGGTGTGACAATCGCGCCCACGACAGCCAGGGCGGCCAAGGGCAGACCGACCAGCCCAGGCGCGCGGCGTCCGGCACGCACGCCCCACCGACGCGCGAGCACGTCGCTCGTCCAGCCGCCGGCAAACACGCCGGCGGCAATGCTCAGAAGCGGCAGCGCCGCCAGCCAGCCGACCTGCTGCAGATCGAAGCCGCGGGCGCGCTGCAGATAGGTCGGCAGCCAGGTGATGTAGAAATACCAGCCGTAGATCGCCGCGCCATACATCACACACAGGACCAGCAGACTGCGGCTGCGCAGCAGCGCACTCCACGGCACCGGCACAGAGTTTCGATGGGTCGTGCCAGCCTGACCGTTCGCCGTTACGTCGCTCGCTCCCGGCGTCGCGCGTCCGTGACTCGGAAGCAACCGACTCTCCGTCGCGAGAAGATGCAACTCCGCCGCGTTCACCGCGGCATGCTGATGCGGATCGTCGCGAAACCACCAGAACCAGGCCAGCGCCCACACGACGCCGACGGCCCCGAAGATCGGAAACGTGTGGCGCCAGTGGAAAATGCGCAGCAGACTCACCACCAGCGGTTGCGTCAACGCCCCGCCGAGCGCCGCGGTCATCAGGGCCAGGCCAAACGCACGCCCGCGCTCACGCGCCGGCAGCCAACGGCCGTAGGCGCGGGCAATGCTCGGAAAGGTTCCCGCTTCGCCGGCGCCGAAGAGAAAGCGCGCCACAACGAGCGACAGGACGCCACCCGCAAGACCGGTGGCCGCAGTCATCGCCGACCACCAGATGACGATGCGCGTCAGCATCAGGCGCGCGCCGAAGCGATCGGCGAGCCTGCCGCTCGGCACCTCGAAGAGCGCGTAGGCCAGCGTGAAGGCGCTGAACACGTAGCCCATCTGCGCGTCGCTGAGCCCCAGGTCGGCCTTCATCGCCGGCGCCGCGGTGGCAATACACACGCGGTCGAGATAGGCAACGGCGGTCAACGCGAGCGTGAACGCCAGCACGCCGTGACGGACGCGCGTCGGCGCCGCCGGCGGTGTCGCCACCTGGATGGCGTGCGGAACGGACATCGCCTGCTTCTAACGCGCTGCCGCCGGCGCACGCAACGAGAAATTGGGCCGTTCGCTATGCATCCGTAGAGAACAAACGCCGGCGCAGGCCCGCAGGTACTGGGTCAGTATGAAATTCGGGCGGCGCTTCGCCGGCAAATGAAGTTGGCGAAGCATGGCTTCGCTACTCCAAATTTGCGCGCTGGAGTAGCGAAGCCATGCTTCGAGTTTGAGCTGACCCGCTAACGGCCGGCAGGCCGCTTGCCGATGGAGTGCGAGTGCGATAATCGACTGATTGACCCAACATAGCGCCAGAGGTTCAGCCGCACTGATGGCGGGCGGAAATACATCGAGGAGCCATAATGGATCTGAGCTACAGTGAAGAGTACGAGAAGTTTCGCCACGAGGTGCGCGACTTCCTCAAGGCCAACTGGACCGACGAGGACATCAAAAGCGCGCCGGCCGCGGATGGCCGCGCCATGCTGATGGGCGCCATCGTGCGCACCGACGAGCGCGCCACCGCGTTCCGCGTCAAAGCCTGCGAACGCGGCTACCTGTACCGCCACGTCCCCAAACGCTACGGCGGTGGCGAACAACCACCCGACCCGCTGAAGGCAACGATCATTGCCGAAGAGTTCCGCAAGGCCCAGGCCCCCGCGGAGATCGTCGGCCAGGGCCCCAGCATGCTGGTGCCCACCATCGTCGAGCACGGCACCGAGGAACAGAAGCAGAAGTTCGTCCGCGACACCTTGCTCGGCAAGATTACCTGGTGCCAAGGCTACAGCGAGCCCGGGTCGGGCAGCGACCTGGCGTCCTTGCGCACGCGCGGCGTGCTCGAAGGCGACCACTGGGTGGTCAACGGCCAGAAAATCTGGACCTCGAATGCCGACACCTCCGAGTGGATGTTCTGCCTGGTGCGCACTGAACCGGAGGCGCCGAAGCACGACGGGATCAGCTACTTGCTGATCGACATGACCAGCCCCGGCCTCACCATCCGGCCGCTACGCCAGATGACCGGTGACGCCGATTTCAACGAAGTGTTCCTCGACAACGTGCGCGTCCCCGCCAAAAACATCGTCGGCAAGCGCGGCCACGGGTGGGTGGTGAGCCGCTCCACCCTGAAGCATGAGCGCGCCATGATCGGCAGCTCGATGCTCAGCCGGCGCACGCTCGAAGGGCTGATCATGCTGGCGCAAGCCGTCAATCTACGTGGCAAACCCGCCATCAAGGATCCATTGATCCGCAGCCGGATCGTCGAGCTCGAAACCAAGGTTCTTGCCAACGACTACCACAGCTATCGCATGCTGACGATGCAAGCGCGCAACCAGGACCCCGGCGTCGCCGGCCTGGTGGCCAAGCTGTACGGCACCACGCTCGGCTACGACGTCACGCGCCTGGCCATGGATCTGCTCGGCGACCGCGGCATGCTCGCCGCCGGCGAGCCCAGCGCACCGGCGATGGGCATGTTCATCACCGCGTACATGTGGTCGCTCGGCATTCTGATCGCCGGCGGTACCGCCAATATCCAACGCAACGTCATCGCCGAGCGCGGCTTCGGCCTGCCACGGGATGCGGCTGCCAGCCGGCGCTGACAAGCCGCTGATGGCTGATCGCTGATCACGGAAAGGTAAGAGAATGGATTTCGGTCTTTCGGAAGAACAAGTCCTCCTCAAAGCAACCATCAAACGCTTCCTCGAAGAGCAATGCCCGGCGACGCGTGTGCGCGCGATCATGGAAAGTGACAGCGGCCACGACAGCGGATTGTGGAAAAGCCTCGTCGACCTTGGGGTCACCGGGTTGAACATTCCCGCCGCATATGGCGGCTCCGGCCTCGAGTTGCTCGACGCCGCGTTGGCCGCCGAAGAGCTCGGCTACGCGGCCACGCCCGGGCCCTTCATTGGCTCGGCCATGGCCACCATCGCACTCATCGAGGGGGCCGATGCCGCACAGCGCGAGCACTGGCTGCCGCGGATCGCGGATGGTAGCGCCTTGGTCACGGTCGCGTTCGGTGAGGATGATAGCCAGTGGGAGCCGGCGCATCTGACGACGCGCGCCAGCGGCGGCAAGCTCACCGGTCACAAGCCGTTCGTGCCGTACGCGAGCCTGGCCGACGCCATCATCGTTGCCGCGGTCGACGATAGCGGGCCGGGGCTGTGGCTGGTCGAGCGTGGCGCGCCCGGTCTGGAGATCACTGCGCTCAAGCTCGTCGACATGACACGCCGGGTCGACGGGGTGCGCTTCTCGGACACACCCGCGACCAAACTCGGGGGCAATGCCAGCGCCGTGCAACGCACGCTCGACGCCGGCTGCGTGCTGATTGCCGCCGACGCCTACGGCGGTTCGCGCCGCTGCCTGGACATGACCGTCCAATACGCCATGCAGCGCGAGCAGTTCGGCCAGGTCATCGGTGCCTTCCAGGCGGTGAAGCATCAGATCGCCAACCTGGCCACCGAGCTCGAGCCGTCGTTGGCGCTCTACTGGTACGCGGCGCACGCCTTCGACCGTATCCGCGACAAGTCGGAGCGCCACGCGGCGCTGGTCAAGGCGCACATGAGCGATCTCTACGACCGCGTCACCCGCGATACGACCGAGTTGCACGGCGGCATCGGCTTCACCTGGGAGTTCGACCTCCACCTGTGGTTCCGCCGCGCAGTGTTCGACCGCAGCTTCCTCGGCGAAGCGGCCATGCACCGTGCGCGTGCCGCCGATCTGGCAGGGTGGTAGGAAGACAACAGACGACAGACCTCAGACATCAAAGGGAGAGGCGTTTCACGATGTTGCACAATTTGATTGTGGTGCCGTTTTACTTTGTTGGGCCTTTGGCCGCCTTGCCGCTATTGATGGTGGTCAGCCGTTTGCTGCGCTTGAAGGTGGCGATCAATACGTTGGTGGGGGGGGCCATCGTGCTCACTCTCGCATCGATCGTCGTTCCACTCTCATTCAAGTGGGTGACGCTCAGCGCGTTCACCGGACGGCCGCTGGCCGTGTTGATGCTGCTCTCCTTCGCGCTGACCGTGATCGACGCGGCATTGTCCAAGGTCCTGCCGCTGCCGCTCGACGACGAGCTACGGGAACTGTAAGTCAGCGCTGAGTCCTGAGAGAAGACCTGACGCTGCTGTTTTTCGCTCAGCACTCAGGACTCAGCACTCAGGACTTTCCTCTAGTCCAGCAACTGCACAGCAACATCTCCAAGCGCTGCGGCTTCCGGCGCGTAACGGATACACAAGGCCTGGGCGCGCTCCGCATGGTAGTGAAGCGGATGTTCGATGACGTAGCCGGCGCCCCCGTGCAGGTGGTGTGCGCTCAAGCTGAGACGCTTGAACGCTTGCCCGGCGAATGCGGCGGCCACCGACAGCTCGCCGCCCTCCTCCGTCCCCGCCGCCATGCGCGTGATCGCTTGCCACGCCAGATGGCGGGCGGCGGTGAAGGCCGTGGCCATGTCGCCGATCTGATGCTGCACGGCCTGAAAGACGGCGATCTTCTGGCCGAATTGTTCGCGCTGCTTGACGTACTCGACGGTCATCGCAAGCACCGCATCCATCCCACCCACCATCTCCGCCAACGCCAGGGCGACCTGCTGGCGTTGGATGCGGACGAGGCACGCCTTTCCCTGCCCCGCGCTCGTCAGCCGACCGATCACCTCGACACCGTCGTAATGCACCACGGCCTGCCGCTCACCGTCGAACGTCCGCAGTGGATCGAGGCGGGCCGCGGTGCGGGGCACCAGCGCCAGCGCGACGTGCGGAGAGTGCTGAGTGCTGAGTCCTGAGTCCTGAGTGCTGAGTCCTGAGTGCTGAGTGATGAGTGCCGACACGAGGTGCAGGTCGGCGGCGGCGGCATCGGCGACATACCACTTCGTCCCGCTGAGGCGCATGGTGCCGTGCTCCTCGCGCAGCTGGGTCGAATAGCGGGCGGGATCACGCACGGTCTGCTCGTCGAACGCCAGTGCCACACTGCGCGTACCGCGCGCCAGATCCGGCAGCACGCCGTTCGCAGGATCCACCGCCGCCAGGGCGACGGCGCCGCGGACGGCGTTGATGATGCGTCGCGGCACGAGTCCGCGGGCGCACTCTTCGAGCAGGCACGCCACTTCGATCAGACCCAGCCCACTGCCGCCGGCGGCCACCGGCAGTCCGAGGCCCAGCCAGCCCAACTCACACACGGCCCCCCAGCACGCCGCATCCACGCCAGTCGGCTCCTGCTCCCACGCGGCGAGGCGCGCCGGGGTCACCTGCTCGTCGCAAAATCGGCGGACGGCGTCTTTGATTTCTTGCTGTTCAGCGGTCGGCGCGAGATACATCGTCGGTTCTACCTTCCTCAGTGCTGAGTCCTGAGTCCTGAGTGCTGAGTGCTGAGGTTTGAAAGCATTCCACCACCCAGGACTCAGCACTCAGGACTTTCTTCATTTGCCCACACTCAGGACTCAGCACTATTTTCTCGGCAATCCGTATCCCAGCATAGCGATGATGTTGCGTTGCACTTCGTTGGTGCCGCCGCCGAAAGCAAGCAGCGGAGCGGTGCGATACAGCCATTGCAGCCGGCCGTGCAACGGGGAGTGCGGCTCCTGCGGATGCAGCTGGCCGGCCATGCCGAGGATCTCACTGCCGGCGTCGGCGACGCGCTGGGCCAGCTCACTGACAAAGACCTTGGCCATCGACGATTCGGGCGCCGGCACACGCCCTTGATCCAGTGCCCAGGCGGTTTCCAGGCCCAACATGCGCGCCGCCTCGATATCCACCGCCAGGCGCGCCAAGCGCTCGCGCACCCAGGGCTGCGCGCGCAGCGGTTGCCCATCGAGTTGGCTCTCACGCACATACGCGACCAACTCGCGAAAATAGCGCCGCGTCATGGCGACGGAGCCAATGCTGAGGCGTTCGAAGTTCAGCGCCATGGCCGCGTAGTAGAAACCCATGCCGCGTTCGCCGATCAGGTAGTCGCGCGGCACGCGCACGTTGTCGAGAAAGAGCGCATTGGTGCGGAGTCCCGGCCACACGTAGATGCCCTGCACCGTCACGCCGGGCGCATCCATCGGGACAATCATCATGGAGATGCCCTTGTGCTTGGGTGCGTCGGGCTCGGTACGGATGGCGAGCCAGTTGTGGGTGGCCATGTGCGCCATGGTATTCCACATCTTGTGGCCGTTGATCACCCAGTGATCGCCGTCGAGCACGGCGCGGGCACGCAACGCGGCCAGGTCCGTGCCGGCTTCGGACTCGGAGTACCCCAAGGCAAACTCGACCTCCGCCGCCTTGATGCGCGGCAGCCAATACTGCTTCTGCGCTTCGGTGCCGACGCGCATGATGGTCGGCGCCACCGACGTCACGGTGAGCGGCAGCATCGGCGCACCGGCGCCTTCCAACTCATCGACGAACATCCACTGCTCAATGGCGGAGCGACCGAGGCCGCCGTATTCCTTCGGCCAGGGCAATCCCCACCAGCCCCGATCGCGCAGCTCGAGGATGAAGGCGCGCGCCCGTGGCCCCTGCCCTTCGTTGCCGGACTCGCGCAACTCGTCGAGCAATTCCGGCGTCAGGTGTTCGCGAATGAAGGCGCGAATCTCGTCACGCCAGGCAAGTTGTTCGGGGGTAAAGTCGTAGCGCATGGTTTAGTCCTGAGTCCTGAGTCCTGAGTCCTGAGTGCTGAGTCCTGAGTACTGTTCAGAGGTCAGTCCTCGATCTTGGGTGCCGAGTCTTGAGTGCGAGGAGGGTTAGTCACCTTGCGCTGTCGTGCTACCGATGCACGCAGGCCGCCGAGAATCTTACCGACCTCTTCGGCTTGAGCAACAAGGTCCTCGAACTCGGTCTGTGTTACGTAAGCGGCATCGAGCGCGACGTACAACTGAGACCGCACCTCCGCACAGGATCCCTTTGCCATCGAAAGAAACTGGTGGAACTCCCCGAGCCGGCTGCGTTCGAAGCCTTCCGCAATGTTTGACATGATGGAAACCGCTGCGCGCTGCATCTGGCCTGATAGTCCGAAGTCTTTTGCAAACGCACCATGCCGAGTACTTCGATAGATCGCCCCAGTCAACGCACGCGCCTTCTGCCAAGCAATTAGATCCTCGAAGCGGCGAACCATCTTCACTCAGGACTCAGCACTCGGGACTCAGGACTGCTTCCACCGCCGCAGCTCACGCCGCGCGATGGTCATCTTGTGCACCTCGTCGGGGCCGTCGGCCAGGCGCATCGTCCGGCCTTCGCGCCACATGCGGGCGATCGGCGTGTCGTCGGACACGCCCATGGCGCCGAAGACCTGGATGGCGCGGTCGAGGACGCTCATCATCATATTGGCGGCGACGACCTTGATCATGGCGATCTCCTGCCGCGCTTCCTTCTTGCCGACCGTATCCATCTTCCACGCGGCAAACAACGTCAGCAGGCGCGACTGCTCGATCTCCATGCGGGACTCGGCAACCCAGTTCTGGATGACGCTCTTCTCGGCCAACAGACTGCCGTGCGTGTAGCGCGTATTGGCGCGCTGGCACATCAATTCGAGGGCGCGTTCGGCGGCACCGATGCAGCGCATGCAGTGATGAATGCGGCCGGGGCCGAGGCGTGCCTGAGCAATGGCGAAGCCATCGCCGGCGCGGCCGAGCAAACTGGTTGCTGGCACGCGGCAGTCCTCGTAGCGGATCTCGCAATGGCCGCCGCCGCCGGTGTGTCCCATCACCGGCACGGCGCGGATCAGATTGAAGCCCGGCGTGTCGGTGGGCACGATGATCATGCTGGCGCGGCGGTGCGGCTCCGCCTCCGGATCGGTGACCACCATGGCGATGGCGAACGACGCGCCATAGGCCCCGCTGGTGAACCACTTGTGTCCGTTGATCACGTAATCGTCGCCGACGCGCGTGGCGCGGGTGCGCAGCAGCGTTGGATCCGAGCCCGCAGTCTCCGGCTCGGTCATCGAGAAGCAACTGCGCATCTCACCGGCGAGCATCGGCTCGAGCCAGCGCTTCTTCTGCTCCGGCGTGCCGAACTCGGCGAGAATCTCCATGTTGCCCGTGTCGGGCGCGTTGCAGTTGAAAATGCGCGGCGCAATGAAGCTGCGCCCCATGATCTCGCAGAGCACGCCGTACTCCCAGTTCTTCAATCCGGCGCCGTAGACATCGTCGGGCAAAAATAGGTTCCACAGCCCCTGCGCCCGGGCCTTCTGCTTCAACTCTTTGACGATCAGCGGCTCGAGGTGCTCGTCGCCGGAGGCATGCACCTGCTCGGCGGCAATTTTTTCCGCCGCATAGACGTGTTGGTCCATGAACGCGACCAGGCGGCGGCGCAGGTCCTCGAGCTTGGGTGTCAGTGAAAAGTCCATCGTCTCCTCCGCAGTTTCCGCCTCAAGAAACTCGTGTCTCAATAGTCACACCGGCTGGCGAATTCAAATGGCAGGGAAAGCTGGCGACGCTGCCGGCTACCGGGGTATACTGCCGCCGTGTCGCCGCTCGAGTCCATCTTCGACGCACTCAACCGTGCAGGTCTCCGCTATGTTGTCGTCGGAGGCGTCGCCGTTGTCCTGCACGGCTTCGCCCGCTTCACGGGAGATCTCGATCTTATGGTCGATTTGGAATCGGAAGCGGCGCGACGGCTGATCGCAACCCTCGGCGCGCTTGGGCTGCGGCCGCGTGTGCCCGTCGACCCCAGCGACTTCGCCGACCGCGAGATCCGGCTTGCGTGGATGCGCGACAAGCACATGCAGGTCTTCACGATGCTCGACCCGGCGAATCCATTGCGGCAAGTTGACCTGTTCGTCGATCCACCCCTGCCCTTCGAAACTGTCTGGCAGCGCTCGGAAGTCCTACACACCGACCACACAACGGTACACGTCGCCGCTATCGACGACTTGATTGCCCTCAAGCAGATCGCCGGACGGCCGCGCGATCTCACCGACATCGAAGCACTCCAAGAGATCAAACAGCGCAAGGCGCGGCCGCAATGACTGAGCCGATTTCTCCCTTTACGCTGGACGACGACTGGGAAGCCGACTGGGAAAGTCACGCGCGCTGGCAACTGACGGCAGGTCTCGCAGCCACACCGGCGCAGCGGTTGGCATGGCTCGAGGAGATGCGCGCGTTCGCCTATCGGCAGGGCGCACTGCTGCGGCCGGACGAGCAGGACTGAGGCGCGGAACAGCTCCCTTGAAGCCGGCACTTGGACGACGGCAAATAATCCAGCTCACACCTGCCCGGAGTGTAGTCACAACAGCCGGAGCGACGACATTGATCAGGAGCGCTGACAACAGAAGGGAGCCTGCATATGGCCGAGCGCCGCCAAAAGTTTTGGGGATGGGGATGGGAGGACGAGGGTCCCACATCCGAGCAACAGCAACACCTGGCACAACTGGTCGCCGCGCGCTTTGGGTTGCCGGAGCTGACGATCGATCCGCCGCCGCGGCTCGAGGAAATCACTCTCCGGCCGCCGCGGGTGACGCCACCCGCAGCGTTGGCGGCGATCTGTTCCGCCGAGCCCTACGACCGCGCCGCGCACACCTACGGCAAATCGTTTCGTGACGTCGTGCGCGCCTTCCGCCGCGAGTACCAGAACCCGCCGGATCTCGTCGCCTTTCCGCGCCACGAAGCGGACGTCATCGCACTGCTCGAATGGTGTACCAGCGCCGGGGTGGCTGCGATCCCGTACGGCGGTGGCTCGAGTGTCGTCGGCGGCGTCGAGCCGCCCGTGGACGAGCGCTATCCCGCCAGCGTGTCGATCGACCTGCGACGCCTCGACCGCGTCGTCGAGATCGATCGCGTCTCGCGTGCGGCGCGCATTCAAGCGGGGGTGTACGGTCCGGCACTCGAGGATCAGCTGCGCCCGCACGGCTATACGCTGCGCCACTTTCCGCAGTCCTTCGAGTTCTCGTCGCTCGGCGGCTGGATCGCGACGCGCTCCGGCGGCCACTTCGCCACGCTGTACACGCACATCGACGACTTCGTCGAAGCGCTGCGCGTCATCACGCCGACCGGCGTCATCGAGTCGCGGCGTTTGCCGGGCTCGGGCGCGGGGCCGAGCCCGGATCGCATGTTCATCGGCTCCGAGGGCAGTCTCGGCATCATCACCGAGGCGTGGATGCGCCTGCAGGACCGGCCGACGTGGCGCAATTCGGTGTCGGTGACGTTCGCCGACTTCGCGTCGGGAGCGGCCGCCGCGCGCGCGCTGAGCCAGACCGGGCTCTATCCGTCGAACTGTCGCCTCCTGGACGCCGGCGAGGCGCTTACGGCCGGCGCCGGCAACGGCAGCGACGCGGTGCTCATCGTCGCCTTCGAGTCCGCCGATCACTCGCTCGACGCGTGGATGGCGCGCGCCCTCGAATGCTGCCGCGATCATGGCGGCCAGGTTCCGGCCGGCGCCGGCAAGACGCGCTCGGACACAGCGGCGAACCGCGACGGCGCCGCCGGCGCCTGGCGCCAAGCATTTCTCGGCGCACCGTATCTGCGTGACGCGCTGGTCGCCATGGGCATGATCAGCGAGACCTTCGAAACGGCGATTACCTGGGAGCGCTTTGCCGCCTTCCACGCCGACGTCATGGCGACCATGCAGGACACGCTACAGCGTGTTTGCGGCGCCGGCCAGGTGACCTGCCGCTTCACCCACGTCTACCCCGACGGTCCCGCGCCGTACTACACCCTTTTGGCACCCGCCCGTCGTGGCGCCCAGCTCGAGCAATGGCAGGCCATCAAATCGGCGGCCGGCGATGCCGTGCTGCGACTCGGCGGGACGATCACGCACCATCACGCCGTCGGGCGCGATCATCGCCGCTGGTACGATCAGCAACGCCCGGAAGGCTTTGCCAGGGCGTTGCGCGCCGCCAAGCAGGTGCTCGATCCGGCGGGGATTCTCAATCCAGGCGTACTCATCGATCCCCTGGCTGCCTGATCTCCGGTCTCCAAAGGCACCCCTCGATACGGCCCCGTTCCTTTCGCGGCGTATCGAGGGGCGCAGCTGTTTATCGGCAGGTCGTTCAGGTGGCCGGAGCGCCAGAGTGATCTGCTCTCGAATCCGCAGGGGTGTACTGCAAGATTGCATAGTTCCCCTCCTGGTAGACGGTCCGCGACGTGCGCAGCAGCCAGTCCGGTAGCGGCTCGCCAAAGCTCGCCCGCACCCAGGGATCCATGAGGATGTAGCGCACCCGAGTATCTTCCCAGAATCCGCGCGCGCGCGCTTCGCCATCGTAGCCCGACTGCCGATCGAACAGTGGTCGCAGACGCGCGATTTGCGCCTCGCTGTCGACCGACATGGCCCAGTGTCCCCACAGCACCGTGTTGCCTGCCAGCGCCGGAATCAGCAGGCTCACCTCTTGGGACGCAAAGACGATTTCCGACGGCCGCGTGTGGTCCTTCAGGTAGCGCAGCGCGTCCATCAGGTCGTCCGCAATGTAGTAGGGAGCCTGCGGAGGCGACTGCATCGTCTCCATCAACTTGTCATAGGTCACGTATATCGGCGTCGCAGTTGTCAACGCAATGACCAACCACAGCCACGCCGACCGCCTGAACAGCCCGTGCAACCCGAGGGCCGCGAGCACGCACAGCGGCATCTGCAGGCCGAAGAAGAATTTTCGCTGAAACCAAAACAGCGGCACGTAGGCGAGGCTGACCGCCAGCCCGACCCAGAGCACGAGCGGCCCTTCCCGCCGCATGCCGTCATGCTGTCGGAGGACGGCGAGCGCCGCCAACGGCACCAGTACGCCGCATCCCAAAAGGATCTGGATGAGCGGTGGGCTCGGCTCGATGCCGGTGATGCCGTGGAGCTTCGCCAACGGGTTGAACTTCTCCTGCGCCGCGGTGAACAGGGCGAACGGGCCCGCGACCACGCAAAACGGGACCCACGCGCGCCAGCTCTCCCAGCGCAAACGCATCACCGTAAACACCGCGAAGAAGAGAAACAAAAATGGGACGTGGTATGGATGGATCAAGGCCAGCATCCCGGTACACGCGCCGCCGAGCCACCACTGCGCCGGGGCCCGCGTCTCGGTGCCTTCCCAGGTGCAACGCACCGTGGCCAGCATCAACGCCAGGCAATATGGGAAGAGTGGGTTCCACAACAGTGACCAATACGTATTGAGATCCACCAGCCAGAGATCGGCCGACTTGAGCGAGCTGTTCTGGATGAGAGTGGCCTTTCCGAAGAGTGCCAGCAGCGGCGCCCCGAAGCCGGAAGCCACGCCAGCCAACAGCGCGGCAGCCACAGCCGCCCGACGCGGCAGACGAAGAAAGGACAGAAATCCGAAGAATACCTGGAAGAAGACGACCACGCCCAGCGCCTTGAGGAGCAGCAAGACGATCCCAGGACTGAGGCCTGACGCCCGGCACAGCCATCCGGCGAGAAGAAAGAAGGGCTGCAGGAGAAAGGCCGCGTGTGGCGCCGCGGTATACTTGAGGCCGAACAACAGGTGCCCGTTCAGCGCTTGCCGCGTCCACGCCAGATAGGAAATCGCGTCTTCCGGGTAGGGCGCCAGTATCCAGGTGTAGGTGTAGCCGGACGGCGTCCAAGCGTAGGCAATGAAGTACGGCAGCGTGGTCGCCAGCACCACACAGGCCGTCCAACCCCAGCGAAAGGTCGCTCCGAGATCACGGACAGTTGGCCCCGTGCGCCCCTGCGGTGGACCGTGTGGCATCGGCAACATCTCGCGCGCGAGTCGCGGCGTATGTGCCCACACGCCGAGAGCGCCGTCAAGGCGACGGCAACGCACCGCGTGTGCCCACCGTTGAACGCAACATGGAACGCAACCTGAGCAATCCCCGAGTCACGAGCTCGATGAAGAATTCCGCAAAAAGAATTGTCGTCATTCCCGCGAAAGCGGGAATCCATGACCGCGCGTCCGGCGCCGCTCCACCTGGATGCCCGCTTTTCGCGGGCATGACGACTTCTCGCTTTGCGATCACAAGACGCCGACCCCAGGTCCGCAGGTGTCCGGTGTTGCAAGCGATGGCGGACCTGGCATAGGGTGCTACACACTCACAAGGACGATCAATGCCTGCCAAATCGACCAAAGCCGCATCGAAGGCGCCTGCCAAACGGCCCGCAGCGACGGCGCGCGCGCGGCGCGTGCCGCTGCTGCGCGCCAGCGACGTGCGCATGATCCTGCAGGACCTGATGACCACGGTCGCTCCCGGCGACGTCGCCGATCTGCTGGAGCTGGAAGACACGCTACGAAAGCGCGCGGCGGATATGAAGGACCCGCACCTGGCCCTGCTGCGCACGCAACTCGAGTTCGCCCTGGATTTCCTGCGCGATCATCTCGAAGGTGCCTGTCCGCAGATCCCCTATTCGACGGTCAGCTTGCTGACGGCCGGCGTCTGCTACTTCGCCGACGAGGTCGACGTGATCCCCGACTTCCTGCCGGGTGTCGGCAGGCTTGACGACGCGGTGGTCATGGCCATGGCGTTCGAGATGGCGAAGGAAGGACTCCGCCGCTATTGCACCTGGAAGAGTTGCCCCTTCGAGCCGTTGTTCGGCGCCCATCGCAGTGGCCGCGCCGGGCACAAGGCCTGATCGAAGCGCGCACGCGTGTCGCGTGCCGTGCGAAATCCGCACACCACTCAGGGTTCCTCGTTGAAATCGAGCTCCTCACCGGGAAGCGCCGGGGGAGCTTTCAATCGTTTGCGCATAGCTTGGAACTCCTCCAACAGGAGCGGCGACTTGGCCATCGTGGCCGCCAACTCGTTGGCGCGCTTCTGCAACGCCGCCACCTTGTCCGGATGCTCGGCGGCAAGGTTGGTCTTCTCGGAAGGGTCCTGCGCCACGTCATAGAGCTCGACGACCTGCGGCAGCGGCGTGCGCCAGATCAACTTCCAGTTGCCATCGCGAATACCGGCACGGAAGATTTCGAGATTGTAAACGATCTCGCTGCGCGGCGACGGATGGCCCTCGCTGATGGTCGGCCACACATCCATGCCGTCCAGCGGCTTGCTCTTCGCGGTCGATCCGCCGGCGAGGCCCACCAGCGTCGGGTACAGGTCCACGACGTGAATCATCTCGTCGACGGTGCTCCCGGCGCGGATGTGCCCGGGCCAGTTGGCAAACGCCACCACGCGCGTGCCGCCCTCGTACAACGAGCCTTTCCCGTCGCGATAGGGGCCATTGTCGCAGGGAATCTTGCTCTTCGACATGTCGAGCTCGCCGGCGAACATCGCATTGCGGGTCCCCCCGTTGTCGCTCTGAAAGACGATGAGCGTGTTGTCGCGCATCTTCTTTTTGTCAAGCGCCGCGACGACGCGGCCGATCTGGTCGTCCATGGCCGTAATGCTGGCCGCGTAGGCGCGCCGGCTGGGATCGGCGA
>CAZTDK010000034.1:0-18007 GCA_964611965.1 uncultured Binatia bacterium (SeqCode)
ACCAGGTCGCCGATTTGCGACGTGCTGTAGCCCATCTTGCCGGCCGCCAAGTCGCTGATCTTCTCGCGTACCACGGTGATCACGGCGCGCTCGATCGCCTCGGCCGCCGCTTGCTGGCCGAGAAAGTCGAGCAGCATCTGGCCGGCGCAGATCGCGGCGAGCGGGTTGATGACGTTCTTGCCGGTGTATTTCGGGGCGCTGCCGCCGATCGGCTCGAACATGCTGGTGCCGGCCGGGTTGAGGTTGCCGCCGGCGGCGATGCCCATGCCGCCTTGGACCATGGCGCCGAGATCGGTGATGATGTCGCCGAACATGTTGTCGGTGACGATGACATCGAACCATTCGGGGTTCTTGACGAACCACATGGTCGTGGCGTCGACGTGCGTATAGTCGCGCTCGATGTCCGGGAACTCTTTGCCGATCTCGTGGAAGGCGCGCTCCCAGAGATCCCATGCGAAGGTCAGCACGTTGGTCTTACCGCACAGCGTCAGCTTCTTGCGGCGGTTGCGGCGGCGCGTGAACTCGAATGCAAAGCGCAAGCAGCGTTCAACGCCGCGGCGCGTGTTGATGCTCTCCTGCACGGCGACTTCGTGCGGCGTGCCCTTGAACAGGAAGCCGCCGGCGCCGGTGTAGAGCCCTTCGTTGTTCTCGCGCACGACGACGAAGTCGATATCCGCGGGCGTCTTGTCCTTGAGCGGACAGAAGCGCGCGTCGTAGAGCTTCACCGGGCGCAGGTTGATGTACTGCTCCAGCTCGAAGCGCAGCCGCAGCAAGATACCTTTCTCCAAAATACCCGGCTTCACATCGGGGTGGCCGATGGCGCCGAGGAGAATGGCCGGGAACTTGCGCAGCTCATCGGCGGCACTGTCGGGCAGCACCTCGCCGGTGCGCAAGTAGCGATCCCCGCCGAAGTCATACGGAACGAAATTCAGCTTCAGATCGAACCGGCGCGCCGCGGCGTCCAGGACCTTCACCGCCTCGCGCGCCACTTCGGGGCCGGTACCGTCTCCACCTATCAGGGCAATGTCGTAGTGCGTCATGGCGGGGAGTATTGCGGGTTGCACGCTGGCTTGCAATCACACCCGCTCCGCACGCGGGAGCGATTCAAGCGTGCAGCGCGCTTGATTGCCTTTCTTCAGTGCGCTCTGGCATGCTCGCACGGGTGGGGCATCCGCATATGAACGGGGAACGCCATCGCATGCGACCGAGATCGAAAGAAGCGCGGCCAACGTTCGTCATGGTGATCGCACTCGCCCTGGGAAGCGGGTGGTCCTGCGCGCCGATTCCGCCCGGTGCGGCGGGCGCGATCGCCCCAACCGAGATCACGAGCGGCGGGCGAGAACTCGGCGTCCTGCCGATTTTTGTGACGGATCAGACCACCGATGGGCGCAACGTCAAGCTTCGGGGGAAGATTCGCAACCCGTACCCCGAGGCGATTCAGGGCGTGCGGCTGATGTATCTCGACATTGCTCCCGGTAATCCGCGGCGGGTCTTGGACACTGCCCTGCGAATTACGGACGTCGACGTGGGCCCCGGACAAGAGACGCCACTGCGCTGGGACATCCAAACCATGTACGCAGGGTCCGCCGGTGCGCGCTTCGAGCTGGGGGCGTTTGCCATCAGTCGCGGGGGGAAAGCGCTTCCCCTGCCACCCGGCTGGGAGCCCGGTGATGACGATCGCGCCCGCAGGAGCCCGTAGGCGCCTGCGGGCGCAGCCCTTAGTTCTTGGATTTGTCGACCAGGCGTTCGCTGGCAAGCCACGGCATCAACGCACGTAGCCGCGCGCCGACCTTTTCGACCTCGTGGTTGGCGCCTTCCTTCCGCAGCTCTTTGAAGTGCGGCATGCCGCACTGGTACTCGGTGATCCACTCGTCGGCGAACTTGCCGCTTTGGATGTCGCCGAGAATCTTCTTCATCGCATCGCGGGTTTCCTGACCGATGACTTTGGGGCCGCGCGTCATGTCGCCGTACTCAGCGGTGTTGCTGATTGAATAGCGCATGTTGGCGATGCCGCCTTCGTAAATGAGGTCGACGATGAGCTTCACCTCGTGCAGGCACTCGAAATACGCCATCTCCGGCGGATAGCCCGCGTCGACCAGTGTCTCATAGCCGGCGCGAATCAGCTCGGTGAGGCCGCCGCACAGCACCGACTGCTCGCCGAACAGGTCGGTTTCGGTCTCGTCCTTGAACGTCGTCTCCAGCACGCCGGCACGGGTGCCACCGATTGCCTTGGCATAAGCGAGACCCACCTCCTTGGTGTCGCCGCTCGGGTCTTGATGGATCGCAAGCAGGCACGGCACACCGCGTCCCTTCTGGAACTCGCTGCGCACCAGATGCCCCGGCCCTTTGGGGGCGACCATGAAGACGTTGACCTTGGGTGGCGCCACGATGCGCTTGTAGTGGATATTGAAGCCGTGGCCGAAGGCGAGCGACTTCCCGTCCTTCACCCCGGCGGCAATGTCGCTGTCGTACAGCTCGCCGGCGAGCTCGTCGGGAACGAGGATCATGATAATGTCGCCCCACTTGGCCGCCTCGGCCGTGTCGAGCACTTTGAAGCCGGCGGCTTCGGCCTTCGGCCAGGAACTCCCGCCGCGGCGCAGGCCGACGGCCACGTCCATGCCGCTGTCACGCAAGTTCTGCGCGTGCGCGTGCCCTTGGCTGCCGTACCCGATGACGGCGATCTTCTTGCCCTTGAGATATTTGAGATCGGCGTCGTTGTCGCCGTACACAGTCATGCTCATGCGGCCTTCTCTTTTCCTTCCCGGACGCCGAGGACGCGGGTGCCGCGATGCATGGCCACCCGACCCGTGCGCACGATTTCAATGATGCCCAACGGCCGGAGCAGCTCGAGCATCGCGTGGATCTTCTCCTCGGCTCCGGTCATCTCGACGATGTACGAGCTCGGCCCGACGTCGATAATCTTCCCACGGAAGATGTCGACGATGTTGATGACTTCCGCCCGCGTCCGTTCATCCGCCTTGACCTTGATGAGCGCCATCTCCCGTTCGACGTGCGGGCTATTGGCAAAATCCGACACCTCGATCACGCAGATCAGCTTGTTGAGCTGCTTCTCAATCTGCTCGACCACGCGATCGTCACCATGCGTAACCAGGGTGATGCGCGACACCGTGGGATCAAGCGTTTCAGCGACCGTCAGACTCTCGATATTGAACCCGCGGCCACTGAAAAGGCCGGCGACGCGGGAAAGAACGCCGAACTCGTTTTCAACCAAGACGGAAATCGTATGTTGCATAATCTTTCAAGCCTTCGGATGTGGAAGCCTGGAACGCGTCAATGGGCTAGCGGTCGACAGAAATGACGCCGGCCGTCGGACCTGGCAGCCCCTAGCGACCAATCCTGCCCTGAAGCGCCCCGAAGGGGGGAGCGGTCCATAGAAAAGACGCCGGCCGCAGGCCTAGGCGCTCGCTCCGCTGTCGGTGCGATGTTTTTCAAGCAGCTTCATGATGTGGTCCTTGCCACTGAGCTTCTTCTTTTGCAGCTGCTTCTTCTCGAGATCCTGTTCCGGTGTGAGGTAGACTTTTCGGTTGAGCTCGGCGAGCTGGGTTTCCAAGAGCACGTGCTCTTCGTAGTACTGCTTCAACTCAGGGTCATGTGGGATGAGCGTCTGAATCAACTCTTCATCCTTCTTTTCCATAGCGCGTTCTCCCAAGGTAGGTGTGGGCAGGTTTAGCCCAGTGACACCATCCTGTCAAAGTAAGGGCTTGAGGGTTTGGGGGCTTGAGGGCGTGGGGGCCTGGGAATGTGACGGCGTAATCGCGCCTGCTGGAGTCGTTTTGCCTCGACCCTCAGGCCCACAAGCCCCCACACCCTCAAGCCCCAAGTGACGCTCCGCATCGGATGGACGGACGTAGAATGGCTCGATGCTGGCCATCGGGTCGATCGCACCGGCTTGAAGCCGTTCCCAGCCCAGCATCGCGACGACGCCGCCACGCGGACCGTAGGTCTCGTATGGCAACAGCGTCGCCCGCTCGCCCAGGTGCTCGCGGAGGAATGCACCATAACGCTCTGCCGCGTCGCCAATCACCACGCACGGCAGCGCGATGCGCTCCACCAACTCCAGTGAGGTGATCAGGGCATCGGGCGTCAGTCGACGGACGACGCCGGCCGCCGACTCGAAGCACGCCGCATACAACTCACCCTTGCGGGCGTCCAACAGCGTGCAAATGAAACCCTCATGCCGACTGAGCGTGCGTGCCAGTGCCTCGAGCGTCGGTACCGCGATCACCGGAATCCCGGTGGCAAACGCGAGTCCCTTGGCAACACTGAGCCCCACGCGCAGTCCCGTGAATGCGCCGGGCCCGCCGGACACGGCGATGGCGTCGAGATCACGTAGGCCATACCCGGCACGCTGCAAGGTATCAGCGATGAGCGGCAAGAGGGTGACCGCGTGGCTGCCGTTCGCCATTTGCGACTGCTCGGTCACAACCTCGCCGTCGACCAACACACCAACACTCGCCCGCCACGTCGCCGTGTCCAACCCGAGGATGCGCATGCTTGCTAACCCAATGGTCCAGGCGGTTACGCGGTTAGGCGGTTGGCGGTTAGGAAGGAGAATCAGCCCTTAACCGCCAACCGCTTAGCCGCTAACCGCCTAGCATTTAACCCCAGCCCTGGATGACGCGAGCGATGTCGTTGTAGAACGCAAACGCCATCAGGCTGATCAGCAGGACGAGCCCGACCTGCTGGGCGATCTCGCGGTGGCGGATATCGAGGGGCCGCCGCAGGACAGCTTCGATGGCAAAGAAGAACAAATGTCCGCCGTCCAGGACGGGGATCGGCAAGAGGTTGAGGACGCCGAGGTTCACACTGATCACGGCCATGAAGTGGAGCAGGTTTTCGAAGCCGAGACGCGCTTGCTGCCCGGCAGCTTGAACAATCAAAATCGGGCCACCGATGTCTTTCGCCGGAATCTTTCCTTGAAACATCTTGCCAAGGCTGACGAGGAGCGTCGACACCCACCACGCCGTCTGCTTCGCTCCCATGCCGATGGCCATCACTGGATTGACGGATTCCTGATCGAAGCCACGTTCGATACCGATGACGTAGGCTGTGCCCAGGGTTTCACCGTAGATGTTCTTGTCATCCTTTGCCTGTGGCGTCACGTCAATTTGGACGCGTTGGCCCTCGCGCTCCACGCTCAGCTGAATCGGCTTGCCGCCACTAGCACGAATGGCTTCCGACAGACTGTCCCACTTGTCGACCGGCGTGTGATCCACCGCAGTGACGACGTCCCCGGCCTTGAGGCCGGCTGCCGCGGCCGGCAGACCTTCAATGGTGGCGCCAACTTTCGCGGCCTCGCTGGGAACACGCGCCCCGTACACCATGAACGCGACGCTGAAGGCGAGAAACGCACACAGGAGATTTGCACTCGGTCCCGCCAAGACGATCGCCATACGCTTCGTCAGCGATTGCTCCTGAAAGGCGATCTTCCGATCGGCTTCGCTCAGCTCTTCCTCCGGGTCTTCACCCACCATCTTCACGAAGCCGCCCAGCGGGATGGCACTGACGACGTACTCGGTATCCCCGACCTTGCGGCCAATGACGACGGGGCCGAATCCGACCGAGAACTTCAGCACGCCCACACCAATGCGCTTGGCAACCAGGAAGTGTCCCATCTCATGGAACAGGACGAGGAAGCCAAGAACGAGGACGGCGACAACAACGCTTGTAATCATGTATGCTCCTGACTGCGCGCAATTCTCAGCGGAACAGTGTCACATGGTAGTATAGAAATGCCACTGGGAAAAGGAGGCTGTCGAGCCGATCGAGCACCCCACCATGGCCGGGGAAGAGCCATCCGGATTCCTTGACACCGAAGGTGCGCTTCATGATCGACTCGCTCAGATCGCCGAGCTGTCCGAGCACGGCCATGGCAGCGGAGAGCAGCAACACCGCTGTCCACGTGGTGTCGTGCAAGAAGCTGAAACCGAGGATCTGCGGGACCAGTTTCGCACCTGCCCCGGTGAGCAAGCTGGCAGCGATGATGCCGATGGCTCCCTCGACGGTTTTCCCGGGACTGACGCGCGGCATGAGCTTGTGGCGCCCCAGGGCATGGCCGACGAAATAGCCGCCGGTATCGCCACCCATGCCGATGGCAAGGACGAAGACCACCCAGCCGGGACCGTCGGCACCGACGTTGCGCAGCCAGGCGAAATGCGGCGCCAGCAGGCTCACGTACAGAATACCGACCGTCGAAAAGCCGAGGTCTCCCAATCCCTGCTCGAAGTCCGGTCGGGCAAGCAGCGTCCACACCAAGCTGAGAATCACCGCCATCGACAGCGCCGCCGCGAGGGTGCCGTTCGGCTGGTGCTGAAAGACACCGCCAAGAATGACCAGCGCACCCAAGACCATGGTGAGGATACGTTCACCGCGACGCGCCGGGAACGCCATGCTAGCGTACTCACCAATGCCGATCGTCGCGATGACGCCGACGACCAGGTTCCAGAGCCAGGCAGGCCCCTCGAGAATCACCGCCAGCAGAAGAGGGATCGCAACCGCGGCCGTCGCCAGCCTAGCGCGCAGCACGGAGCCGTTCTCCGTCCGTCGGCTCCACGACGCGGCCGAAGCGGCGTTCACGCTGTTGGTACACCTTCAACGCCTCGAGGAAGTGCGCCTCGCGGAAGTCCGGCCACAAGGTTTCGGTGAAATAGATCTCGGTGTACGCGCTCTGCCACAGGAAGAAGTTCGAGATGCGCATCTCGCCGCTGGTGCGAATGAGTAAATCCGGGTCGGGAATCCCGGCGGTGCTGAGGTAGCCGCCCACAGCGCGGTCATCGACGTCTTCGGGATCCAGACGGCCCGCCCGGACATCACGTGCCAGCGCGCGTGTCGCCTGGACCATATCCTCACGGCCGCCATAGCTCACCGCCAGCACCACGGTCATCCGCTGGTTGTCCTTGGTGGCCTCGATGCTGGCGTGCAGCTCTTGTTGCAAGCTTTCCGGCAAGCGCGTGATGTCGCCGATCGCCAAGAGGCGGATCTCATTCTTCATCATCTTGCGCAGCTCGGTGCGTAAGTAGCGGCGCAACAGGGACATCAGCGCCGCCACCTCGCGGCGCGGGCGACTCCAGTTTTCGGTCGAAAAGGCAAACAAGCTCAGGTAGGAAATGCCCAGCCGGCGTGCCGTTTCAACGACCGCGCGCACCGAATCCTTCCCTCGCTTGTGTCCCTCGATCCGCGACAATCCGCGTTGCTGCGCCCACCGACCGTTGCCGTCCATAATGACGGCGACGTGGCGCGGCAGACGGTTGAGGTCGAGCCCGGATGTCGACATCGCTGCCACAGCAGCTCAGACCTCCATGATCTCTTCTTCTTTGGCCTTGAGAATCTGGTCGATCTTCTCGATGTAGCCCTTGGTGACGTCTTGAATCTTTTCCTGTCCGTGCCGCAGGTCGTCCTCGGTAATTTCCTTGTCCTTCTCCAGGCCCTTGAGAAGATCGATGGCGTCGCGGCGGTGATTGCGCACGGATACGCGGTAATCCTCCGCCACCTTACGGATGTGCTTTACCAGATCGCGGCGGCGCTCCTCAGTGAGCTCCGGGATCGGGACACGCAGGATCTTGCCGTCGTTCATCGGGACCAAGCCGAGGTCCGTTTGTAAGATGGCCTTCTCAATATCCCCCAGCGCGCTTTTGTCGTACGACTGGATCACCAGCAACCGGGGCTCGGGCGCGGTCACGCCGGCGAGTTGGTTGAGCGGCGTGCGGGTGCCGTAATACTCGACGGTGATGCCTTCCAGAAGCGCCGTCGATGCACGCCCCGTGCGGGTGTGGCTGAAGTCACGGCGTAACGCCACCGTGGTCCGCTCCATTTCCTTGCGCAGCTCTTCAACCACCTCGTCGGTCATGACCGGATCAATGGACGATCGTCCCGATGGATTCACCACTCACGACGCGCTTGATGTTGCCGCGGGTGTTCAGGTCGAAGACGATAATCGGCAGACCATTCTCCATGCAAAGGGTAATGGCAGTGGCGTCCATGACTTTCAAGTGGCGATTGAGGAACTCGATGTACCCCAGCTCTTCGAAGCGTTTGGCGTTGCTCGTGGTCTTGGGATCCGCGTCGTAGACGCCGTCGACATTGGTCGCTTTGAGGATGACCTGGGCGCCGATCTCCACCGCACGCAAGCTCGCGGCGGTATCCGTGGTGAAGAACGGGTTGCCCGTTCCGGCGGCAAAAATCACCACGCGGCCTTTCTCGAGGTGGCGTGTCGCACGCCGGCGGATGTAGGGTTCGGCAATCTGCTGCATGCTGATGGCGGACATGACCCGCGTCATCACCCCCATGCGCTCCAGGGCGTCCTGCAACGCCAGGCCATTGATGATGGTCGCCAGCATGCCCATGTAGTCGGCGCTGGCGCGTTCCATCCCGCGTGCGCTGCCGGCGACGCCGCGGAAGATGTTGCCACCGCCGATGACGATGGCCAGCTCGCCTCCGAGGGCCTGAACTTCTTTGAGCTCAGAGGCGATGCCGTGCAGCACGTTGGGATCGATGCCGTAGCCGCCGCGGGGCATCAGGGCCTCCCCGCTGAGCTTCAGGAGGACTCTCGTGTAGCGTAAGGTTGCCGGTCGTGAAGCCGGCACAGTCGAGGTGGAGGCGGCGCTCACCGGACACTCATGCCGACTGGTCGACGGTCTCTCCGAGTTGGAAGCGCGCAAAGCGCCGCACGACGATGTTCTCGCCCAGCTGTGCAATCGCATCGGTGACCAGCTGCGCGACGGTGCGCTGCGGATCCTTGATGAAAGGCTGCTGCAGCAGCGAGACATCCGACAAAAATTTTTCGATCTTGCCCTCGACGATCTTTTCGATCACAGGCGCCGGCTTTCCGGATTCGCTCGCCTGCACGCGGTAAATGCTGCGCTCGGAGTCGAGAACCTCCTGAGACACCTCATCGGAACGCAGATAGCGCGGGTTCGCTGCTGCCACTTGCATTGCCAGGTCCTTCACCAGGTTCTGAAACTCCTGGGTGCGGGCGACGAAGTCGGTCTCGCAATTCACCTCGATGAGCACGCCGATCTTGCCGCCGGCATGGATATACGAGCTGACGACCCCTTCACTGGCGCTGCGCGCCGAGCGCTTGGCGGCAGCGGCCAGGCCTTTCTCCCGCAAGAAGACGATGGCCTTGTCCAGATCACCGCCGTGCTCTGCCAGTGCCCGCTTGCAGTCCATGAAGCCGGCACCGGTTTTCTCGCGCAGCTCGCGCACCTGCGCCGCGTTGACCTCGCTCATGCCAATTCCCCCTCGACCGCTGCCGGCGCATCCGCGACCTCGGCAGGGCCGGCAACCTCGGCCGATCCTTCACCTTTCTGGCGCTCTTCGGCCAGCCCGCGGCCTTCGAGTGCAGCGTCCGCCATGGCAGCGCAAAACAGCCGGATGGCGCGGATCGCGTCGTCGTTACCCGGGATTTTGTAGTCGACGACATCGGGATCGCAGTTGGTGTCGACGACGGCCACCACCGGGATGCGCAGCTTGTTGGCTTCCCTGACAGCGATCTCTTCCTTCTTCGGATCAATCACGAACAGAGCATCGGGCAGCTTGCGCATCGCCTTGATCCCACCGAGCGAGGAGAGCAGCTTGTCGCGCTCGCGCGAGACCCCGAGCATCTCCTTCTTGGTGAGCGCCTCGTACATCGCCGGGTCTTCCAGCATCTCTTCGCACTTCTTGAGACGGTCAATGCTCGCTTTGATCGTTTGGAAGTTGGTCAATGTGCCGCCCAGCCAGCGCGTATTGACGTAGAACATCCCACAGCGTTCCGCCTCTTCCCGAATCGCGTCCTGGGCTTGCTTCTTGGTGCCAACGAACAACACCAATCCGCCGCGGGCCGAGAGGTCGCGCACGAAGGCGTAGGCCGTCTCGAACAGTTTCACCGTCCGCTGCAGGTCAATGATGTAGATGCCGTTGCGGGCGCCAAAGATGTAGGGCTTCATCTTTGGGTTCCACCGACTCGTCTGGTGGCCGAAATGCACACCGGCCTCCAAGAGCTGTTTCATGCTCACTTCTGGCATAAGGGTTTTCTCCGTGTCGTCCTTCCGAACCTGATTGGATATCAGAAAGCTTTGCCGCCTCGCAACCGTGGCGGCGTTTACTGATTCATGGAATCGAGGAACTCCTGATTCGTCTGGGTGTCGGCCACCTTGTCCATGAGGAACTCCATGGTCTCCACCGGATTGAGCTGCGACAGCAGCTTGCGCAAGATCCACACCCGCGCCAGCTTCTCCTTGCCCAGCAACAGTTCCTCTTTGCGCGTCCCCGATCGATTGATGTCGATCGCCGGAAAAATGCGCTTGTCGACCAGCCGACGGTCGAGATGGATTTCCATGTTTCCGGTGGCCTTGAACTCCTCGAAAATCACTTCGTCCATACGGCTACCCGTATCGACCAGGGCCGTGCCCATGATCGTCAGGCTGCCGCCGTCTTCAATGTTGCGTGCGGCGCCCAAGAACTTCTTGGGCTTGTGCAGGGCGTTCGAGTCGACGCCGCCGGACAGGATCTTGCCGCTCGGCGGTACGACCGTGTTGTAGGCACGCGCCAACCGCGTGATGCTGTCGAGCAGGATGACGACATCGCGGCCATGCTCGACCAGCCGCTTGGCCTTCTCGATGACCATTTCGGCGACCTGCACGTGCCGTGTCGGCGGCTCATCGAATGTGGAGCTGATGACCTCGCCTTCGACCGAGCGCTGCATGTCGGTCACCTCTTCGGGCCGCTCGTCGATGAGCAGCACGATGAGCACGACTTCCTTGTGGTTCCGCGTGATTCCATGCGCGATGTTCTGCAGCATCATGGTCTTGCCGGTGCGCGGCGGCGCGACGATCAGGCCACGCGTGCCTTTGCCGATCGGCGTGAACAGGTCGATCAGGCGCGTCGTGTACTCCTCGGGATCGTGCTCGAGCTGCAGCTGCTCGTTTGGATAGAGCGGCGTCAGGTTGTCGAAGAGAATCTTCTCGCGTGCCTTCTCGGGTTCCTCGTAGTTGATCGCTTCGACTTTGAGGAGCGCGAAATAGCGCTCGCCTTCCTTGGGCGGACGGATCTGACCGGACACCACGTCTCCGGTGCGCAAGTTGAAACGGCGGATCTGGCTGGGGGAAATGTAGATGTCATCCGGGCCGGGCAGGTAGTTGTAATCCGGAGCGCGCAGGAATCCGAAACCGTCGGGAAGGATCTCCAGGACGCCCTCCCCGTAGACAAAGCCGTTCTGCTCCGTTTGCGCGCCGAGGATGGCGAAGATGAGTTCCTGCTTGCGCATGTTGGAGGCGCCATCGACGTTGAAGTTCTTGGCGATCTGCGCCAGCTCGTTGATCTTCTTCTCTTTGAGGGTCTTCAGGTTCAGCGCGCCCTCTTTGGGCGCCGGCTCGTCGACCGGTTCGGGCGGCGGCACAACGTCGGCCTCGGCGCTGTGGTTGCCGGAGTCGCCATGCTCGCCACGACGGCGGCGTTCGACGCGCGCTCCACCACCGGCTGCGGCTTGCTTGGTTCTTCCGACGGCTTCGTCGGCCATACGTATTATCCCCTCTCTTCGGTTGGTTGCGGTCAGAATTTGTCGCGACGTGGCGAACGGGCTGGCCCGAGGTGGCTAACGTTCGTCAGATTCAGTGCTTACGCTGCGGTACGCTAGTGAAACGGATATTCGTTGTCAAGCAGCGCCTGTACATTCAGGGCGCAGCAGCGCCGCCGATCGATCACCTGCTCGCATCGTGTTGCGCCAACGCTTGCGGTGCGCTGTCGAGGTTCACACGGGCTTCCAAGAGGTCAGGGCTGACCTGCACAGCGGCACAACACCAGATCCTCACGCCCCTGCTGCACCAACACCATGGCGACGTTCACGTGGGCAAGGTAGTTGTTGGACGTCACCGACAACGCGTGTTGGCGTTGGGCCGACGTCTGTGCCGGCGCCCGCTGCTCGCAGGAGCTCTGGTCCTCGCCTCGCCCGGGTTTCTGGTCTCCGCCACGACGTTGATGACCGATGTTCCCATGGTCGCTCTCTGGCTCGGGGCCACCGTGCCGTGGCTCTCCGGCATCGAGCACCAGCGCGTCGGGCTGCGGCTCGCCGCGAGTGCCATGACGACTCTCTGCATGTTGCTGGGCGTCGTGGTGTTCGCGGGATTCATCAACTGGACGACCAATGTGCGCTCCGTACTCCCGGCGATCCCGGCCGCGGCCTTGATCATCGCGCGCGCTGCCGATGAGCGCCTGGGAGCTCGTCCGTTCCCCGGCGCGGCGCGGGTCGTGGTCGGCCTGTCACTCGCCATCGCACTCTGGGTCGCCTGGGGCGACTACGCCCTCGCGCGGGCGCAGGTGCGCGCCGCCGAAATCGTTCGGAACACCACGGCGAGCCATCGCGGTACGCTGTGGTTTCAAGGGCACTGGGGATTCCAGATCGCCATGGAGGCGATCGGCGCGCAGCCGACCGACACGGTGACCAGCCGGTTCAAACTCGGAGACGTGGTCGTCGTGCCGCTGAACAACACGAACCGCTGGCCGCTACCCGAAGAGTTACCCGTCCGGCTGGAACGGTTTGAGGTTCCGATCGGCATCGGCGGGACAACCATCTGCATGCGGTGCGGCGCTGGGTTCTACTCGTCTCTCTGGGGGCCGCTGCCGTATCGGCTCGAGCCGCCATCACCCGAACGCTACGTCATCGTCAGCATCGAGCCATAAGCGGCGCGCGACGTGGAAGATCTGGGAGCCGCTACTGCTGCTGGCAGATCCCCGCAACGCAGCGGCCCACATGTCCGGCAACCAGACACGACAACCCATCCGGCCCCGGCTCGCTGCGACAGCCCCCGCCGGTGCCGAAGTCGTACGTGCACACGTTGCCGTCATCGCAGGTCGTGCTTGGGCAATCGTCTGAATCCGGCAAGCACAAGGCACTGACGTAGCTTGGCACCAGCGACGTCTGGTACGCGGTATCGCTGGGATCATCATCACGCGCCCCGGTGCCGGCACCGACGAAGATTTCGCCTTCGACGATGGTGGCACCCGAGGCCACCGGCCCACCGAGCGAAATCTCCTTGAGCTTGGCACCGGTGTCGGCGTCGTACGCAATAATGCTGAATCCTACACCACCCATGAACGCCACGCCGGGGATCGCGGTCGTCGGGCCGTAGCTCGGCGGCGCCGCCCGGTTCGACCAGCGCAGCATCCCGTCGCTGGCGCGCAGAGAAAATGCTGCCGGCTTCTGCGGCGAGCTGGTCGAGGTGCCGAAACCGGTGCTGAAAAAGATGCTGCCGTCACCGACCGCCGGACTGGCGATGATCCCCCCAATCGCCCCCCCGGGGACGACTCTGGTGGACCAATACGGCTCGATACGGCCGGTGAGCGCGTTGACCCCGTAGCGATCCAGCACGTAGTACGTGCCATCCTTGTTGCCGATGCCGACGACTTCGCGCGTTTCCCCACCGATCTCCGCTTCGAACAAATTGGGTACCGCACCGAAGGCGAGGTCGTCGTTATCCACCTCGCGCGGACGCCACACCCACTTGGGCAGGCCGTCGAAGCTCAAGGCAAACAGCGCCTCGTCGTACGGCGGCATCGGTGGCGGCGGTTCCGGCGTGGCCGGGTTGTTGTCGGTGTCGCAGTTGCTCGACCCCGTATAGATGAGCTGGCGCACGGGGTCGACGGCGAACGAGGACCAGATGTTGCCACATGCCGTCGAGCTGCGGTCGAAGTCGCATCCCTGGCGGGTCGCGAAGAAGTCGTCGGGAAGCCCCAACTGCGCCGCCGTGTGGAAGCCGTCGAAGTGCCGCACATTGTCGGATGCGAACGGCCGGCACGTCGCCTGTGTCTCCAGGTCGAAATACCATACCAAACGCCCATCGATCGCGCTGATCGCGTAGGCGCCGCCCTTTCCGGGCGAGGAATCGTTGATGTCCATCCCGAAGTAGACGAGATCGCCAACCACGGTGGGCGACGACTCGACTTCGTTGCGCTCCGTCTGCCGGTCGCAGGTGGTACAGCCGGTACCGGCGTCGAACTCCCAGCGCAAGGCGCCGGTGGTGGCCTCGAAGCAGTACACCGTCATGCCGCCAGCAACGAACACGCGTTGCTCGCCCGCCACCGTCGTGATCTCTGCCGATGCCGAATACGGATACGAACCGCCGGGGTGCGGCTTCATCGTGTAATGCCAGAGTTGCGATCCGTTCGCCGCACGCAAGGCGTAAAAATTCCCGTCCCAGGAGGCAATGTACACGATCTTGATGTGGCCTTCGTTGGGCACGTCGACATAGGCGACGCTGGGCGATGCGGTGACGATTGCGCCCGTCAAGTAGCGCCACTTGAAGCGCAAGCTCCCCACGTTGTCGCGCGTAATGCGCGTCTCGTTCGCATTGAAGTACGTGCGTTGGTGGGTTTGGCCCAGCGTCGTCCATTCCACCGGCGCGCCAATGGTCGGCGAAGCGCTGGGGGTGGTCATTCCCCCTCCGGGCGTCACCGTCCCCGCGGACGGAGTGGGAGTCGAAGTGGCGCTGGCCACCGGCGTCGACGACGATGGGGTCGCCGAAGGCGTGGGCGACGGCGCGCCAGGCGTGCATGCCGCCTCGACGGGCTCAAACATCGCCGTGATGACGATGTCGAGGTCGCGTGCCGTCACCCCGCCATCGCAATCGGCATCCGCCAGCGCGCACCCCGGAGCTGTCGCATCATCCGCACCCAAGGCCACCGCCGTCAGGTCCGCAGCCGAGACGACACCGTCGCAATTGGCATCGCCGCGGACGCTTTCTCCAACAACGGTCACCGTGTACTGCGCCGTCTGCGCCGCGTCGCCGTCGCGCGTCCCGTTGCCGTTGGCGCTGAGCCCGGCGCCATACAGGACTTGCGGACCCGCACCGGTCGGCGCGCGCCACGTGAACTGCCAGGAGGCTACGCCAGCGGTGTTGAGCTTGGGCTGGGTGTGCGTTACCTCGCCCGTATCGAGGCGTTCGTCATCCGTCGTCGCCAATCCGAGAACGCCGTCACTGGCAGCGACATTCAGGCCGGCGAACCCTTGATCGCTCGACTGCGAGCGCACCGTAAAGCGGAAGGTCGCGAGCGCACCGGGTGCGACTTGTTGTGGCCCGTCGAACTCTACCAGCGGCTTGACGCCGCCGTTGTGACAGTGGCTTTCACAGGTATCGCCCTGTTTTCCCGAGTAGCCGGAAATACCAAAGTTATACGCGGCTGCCGGCACGACCGACGTCAACGTCAGCGCGCCGAACAGCGCAACGACTGCGCGCGTGATGGACACATCCGGCGGGCGCTGGGCCGAGGCCCATCCGAAGCGCCGGCATTTTCCAATCAACCGAGACATGGGGCACTCGGTCGACTAGGTCAAAGGTGCTGGATTAGTCAAGCAGTCGTTGTACGCGCCATGCGACCGCGAGGCATGCGGAGCACCTCGTATGGCTCACCCTCTCAGTAGGTAGCAAGGGGGGGGGCACAGCCTCAGATGCCACGGGCGCCGCGCGTCCCGCTCATCCGAGGATACGCAATGCAACATATGGAACCAGGTTCAGCAGGATGATTCCGACCTTGAAGAGCATCATGCCGGCGTACGTGAGCGCATCGTACTGTTCCACGGACAGACGAAACCATCGGCCAATCAGCCGATGCGACCAATCGTGGGCGAGCGTGAATAGCAAGAACCAATAGAGGAGCAAGCCGTAGTTGATGACGGCACACCAAAGCAAGAAGTCGCGCGTCTGCTCGCTGTTCATTTGCGTCCTGCCGCCAACCCGAACCGTACCATCCGTGGCCGAGTGCGATCCAGTCATATCATCGCCGTCGTCAGCTTACGACGTCTTCGCACCTCCGGACGTCGGCGTGGCTTGATCCGTGGCGGCAGACAGGCTACCCAGCGGCCATGATTGCGTGTCTCGATCTCGAAGGGGTATTGGTGCCGGAGATCTGGATCAACGTTGCGCAAGCCACCGGCATCGAGGCCTTGCGCCGCACCACGCGTGATGAGCCGGACTACGACAAGCTGATGCGTGCCCGCCTGGCCATCCTGGACGAGCACGGGTTGAAGTTGGCGGACATCCAGAAGGTCATCGGCCAGATGCAGCCGCTCGACGGCGCTCATGACTTCGTACGCTGGCTGCGCGACCAGTTTCAGGTGATCATCTTGTCCGACACGTTCGAGCAGTTCGCGGCGCCGCTGATGGGACAGCTGGACAATCCCTGCCTGTTCTGCAACTCGCTGGTCATCGATGCCCAAGGCCGCGTCGTCGACTACCGGCTGCGTATTCGCGATGGCAAACGCAAGGCGGTCATGGCGCTCAAGCTGCTGAACTTCACGGTCGTTGCCGCCGGTGATTCGTACAACGACACGACGATGCTCGACGAAGCTGACGCCGGCATCCTCTTTCGGCCGCCCGACAACGTCATCCGCGACTTCCCGCAGTTCCCGGTCACGCATACGTACGCGGAGTTACGCGCCGCCTTCACGGCGGCAGCCACCGGCCTCAACGACCGAGCCGGTTGAAGCAGCGCGTTACGCGTCGACCTCCAGGCTCCGACGCGCGTCCTCATGTTGCGTCACCTCACGTGCCCCACCCTTTCACCGTATGGGGCACAGAGACACAGCGCAACACAACAAATGCAGCGCGCCGCTGCAGCGGGAAGCGGGACCCGGCGCGCCGATTATGGAATCGAGACGATACAGGTGCAGCCATCGACGGGGGCTGGTGCAACACCGCAACCGTGGCATCCTGTCTCAGTGATCTCTCAGTCTTGCTGGGGTGATGCCGATGAGAGCCTTGCAAGCTGGCCGCTCAATCCAGCGCCACCGAGATTGAGGACTTACCTGTCTCACTTATCATGGCAGCGTCGCCACGCACGTCACCCCGGTTACGGTTGACGAATCTGGAGCCGTAGCGTCGGTGACGGTACACGTGAACGCACCGGCATCGGGCGGCGTTGCGTTCCGGCAGTCACGCAGTGACAGGTCGAACAACTTCCCGGGCGTAATTGCATGCGTCCCGGCAAGCTGGACGCTCAGGGCATAGTCGTAGTCGACCGCGGCCACCAGGGCTCCGCTAGGCGTGTTGCTGAGCGCATCCTGCACCGATGGGTCGCTTCCGGTACCCTGGACCTTGACTGTGCCATCGGGATATTCGAGCAGGACGGTGATCGACGATGCCGATTTCCCGGCCGGCGGCGTAAAGCTGACCGAAACCGTACGGCTGGTACCGGAGGACGCACAATTGATGATCGTGCAGTCAGCCGGACACGTGTCGCCAGGGGGGTTGGTGATCGTGTTGCCGTCATCACAGGTCTCGCCGGCCTCGAGGACGCCGTTGCCGCACACCGCCGACGCTACCGTGGGTGTGGCACTGGCCGTGGCGGTCGCGGTTGGCGTGTCGGTTGGACCCCCAGGGGTGGCTGTCGGCGTAGGCCTCACCGTGTCTGTCGGGGTCGCGGTCGCGGCCACCGGCGTCGATGTGATGGTGGGTGTCGGGGTGAGGCTGGGTGTGGGGGTATTGGTCTCTGGCGCAGCGGTGTTGGTCGGCGTCGGCGTGAGCTGAATGCAGACGGAGGGGAGGCCGCTGCATTGCCAGCCGGACTCCACATGGCATCCCGCATCGCAGCCGTCGCCGTTGGCGCGGTTGCCACTGCCCTGGTCGCACTGCTCGTGATCGCCCTGGATCTTGCCATCGCCGCAAGTGCTCTTGCGGCACTGCAGGTACAGCGTGTCCGTATCCGACGTACCCAGGGAGCTCGTCACCTTGATGCGCAAGGTGCGCCGCCCGCCGATGGTCTTTCCCTTGACGACCTTTTGCGGCACGAGGATCGGCAACTCGGGGCTGCAGGTCCCCGCGCCCGCGTTCGGCGAGCCCAGAAAGATCGGGTACGTCTGACGATAGACACTCACACCGAAGCCGCTGCCGCCGCCCTGTGCCTCGAGGGTTTGCCGGTTGGTCTGGTTGGCCGCGTCCGTGCTGCTTGTCTTCGGCAGCAGCACCTCGAGCTTCGCCACGTCCGCCGGCACGCAGCTCAAGCGCGGATCGCTGTT